>JALUUK010000245.1 GCA_027021395.1 Acidobacteriota bacterium | reverse complement strand
GGTACCGTCGACCTCGCCCATCTCGGCGATCTCGCCCGCCGGTTCAAGATCGAAGGCCTCGAAGGACTCGGCGGTAAGATCCCCTAGACGGGACGGCACAGGCTCTAGGTGCGATCGACTCCTGGAAGTTTCGGGCCGGCGTGTTCTTGGCGGATGGCTTCACCGACGATCCGAGCTAGACTCGTTTTGCGGATGAATCCAAGAAGCTCCTAGTGCAGCGAGACCGACGGGGAGCGGGAAGCGGCAAAGCACTGCTTCGTGCGGTGCTCATCCCGGTCGCTTGGCGGATCGCCGACGGTGGTGAAGATGAAAAAGAAGATCCTGTACGCGCTCGCGGCGCTTCTGATCGCACTTTCGGTTTTCATCGTGCCGACCGTGTGGTTCAAGCCGTGGTCCATCGACCACTTCTATACTCGAACCTTCCTGCACTTCGCACTTCAACGTCCGATGATGCTCTCCTCGCTGCGAATCCTCGAGCCGATGGGTATCGATTTCCACAACGACGATCTCGACGATGTCTCCATGGCTTTTGCGCAACGCGAGGCGAAGTGGCTCAGCAGGCAGCTGCGTATTCTCCGGAGCTACGATCGAGAGTCGATGGATGCGGATGAGCGCCTTTCCTACGATGTTCTCGAGTGGTTCATGGTCGATGCCGAACAGGCCAACGCATACATGTTCCACAACTATCCGGTCAATCAGATGGCCGGCATTCAAAGCGGTCTGCCGGATTTCATGATCAATACCCATCAGATCGGCAACGAGGGAGAAGCTCGCGACTATGTCGCAAGACTGAATCAATTCGGCCGTTTCTTCTCGCAGGTGAACACCGGTCTTCGCCACCGGGCGAGCATCGGTGTGATTCCTCCACGCTTCGTATTCGAGAAAGTTCTCGACGAGGTGCGCGCCTTCGTGGCCCACCCCGTTGCCGAACATCCTCTCTTCGTGCATTTCAAGGAGCGAGTCGAGGAATCGGTTCCCGAAGCGCGGCGCGAGGACTTGCTCGAAAGTGCGCGCTCGGCGATTGCCGACACCGTTTACCCGGCCTATCGAGAAGTGATCGCTTGCCTAGAAGAAATCCAGGTCCTCGCCTCGACCGATGACGGAGTCTGGAAATTTCCGGATGGAGAAGCGTTTTACGCCTACCAACTGAGGCACCACACGACGACCGACATGAGTCCGGATGAAATCCATGCGCTCGGGCTGACGGAAATCGAGCGCATTCAGGCTGAGATCGCCGATATTCTGACCGGGCAGGGAATCGCGTTCGATCAGGTTGGCGCCGCTCTGATGCAGCTCGGCAAGGAGGAACGTTTTCTCTATCCGGACACGGAGGATGGAAGAGCGGAACTCTTGCGGGACTATCAGGCGCTGATCGATGAGATCAGCGCGGGAATCGACTCGTTGTTCGACAAGCGGCCGAAAGCCCCGGTGGAAGTCGTACCGGTTCCTCACTTCAAGGAGGCCACGGCAACGGTGGCCTACTACGATGCTCCGGCATTCGATGGCTCGCGCCCCGGGCGGTTTTACGTGAACCTTCGCAGCATCGAGGAACACGCAAAATTCGGGATGCCCACATTGGCCTACCACGAAGCCGTGCCGGGTCATCATTTCCAGATCGCGATGGCGCAAGAAATGACGGACGTGCCGTTCTTTCGAAAAGTGATTCCGTTTACGGCCTATACCGAAGGATGGGCGCTCTACGCCGAGCTGCTAGCTGCCGAAGCGGGCTTTGAGGACGATCCGTTCGATCGCTTGGGCTATCTTCAAGCGCAACTCTTTCGCGCCGTCCGTCTGGTCGTGGACACCGGCATTCACCACAAGCGCTGGACCCGTGAAGAAGCCATCGACTACATGCTGCGGCAGACGGGAATGGCCGAATCGGACGTCGTGGCCGAGATCGAACGCTACATCGTCAATCCGGGCCAAGCCTGCGCCTACAAAGTGGGGCAGTTGAAGATCCTCGCCCTCAGGGAAAAAGCCGAGGCGGCGCTCGGCTCGAGCTTCGATATCCGAGCCTTCCACAACATCATTCTCGGCAACGGTGCACTCCCGCTCACCATCCTCGAAAAGCAGGTCGACCGCTGGATCGCCGATGTCGAGCCCGCCGTTCCGCCGCATCCGGCATGATCGGTGGTTCGAGAGATCAACGGCCGTGACCGTCGACCATCCATGGGATGTCACTCCGCAGCAAGCTCGTCGCATTCAGCTCGAGCTTCGAGAGCAAGTTCTCGCGAAAGACGATCTGGCTCGCGTCGATCGTGTTGCGGGGGTCGATGTGGGCTTCGAGCAGGCCGGTGCGATCACGCGAGCGGCGGTCGCCGTCCTCTCCTTCCCCGAACTCGAAGTGATGGAACATGTCGTCGTGCGTCGGCCCACGAGCTTTCCGTACGTTCCCGGCCTTCTCTCATTTCGCGAGGCGCCGGCCGTGCTCGAGGCTCTCGGACGGCTCGACCGAGCGCCCGATCTCTTGCTTTGCGACGGGCACGGACGAGCGCATCCACGCCGTTTCGGTCTAGCCTGCCACCTCGGCTTGCTCAGCGATATCCCTTCGATCGGAGTCGGCAAGAGTCGTCTCGTCGGCACCTTCGCCGAGGTACCCAATCGGAAGGGCGCCTCGGTGCCTCTGCTCGACGGTCAAGAGACGCTCGGTGCCGTGCTTCGTTCAAGGCTCGGCGTGAAACCGATCTTCGTCTCCATCGGACACCGCATCTGCCTCGATACCGCCCTCTCGTACGTCATCGCTTGTCTCACTCGCTACCGCCTTCCGGAAACCACCCGCATCGCCGACCGCCTCGCCGGAGCTAAGCCGTCCCGCCCATAGCCGATTGCAGTGCGCGTCTTCGCGCCGGCCCTGGTCTCGCACGCGGGACGGTGCGTCCGACCATTCCTTTTGTCTCGCCGGAGTACCGGTAAGACTCGTCGAGAGGACGAGCGAGCGATGGCGAGCGATCCG
>JALUUK010000244.1 GCA_027021395.1 Acidobacteriota bacterium | reverse complement strand
ACCCACCTGCTGACTTCCCTGGGCCTGCGCGAGCGCCAACACCGCCATCACGACGAAGCCGCCGAGCGCCCCGAACCACATCCGGCGATTCGACCTTCCAACCAGCTTCCATACGACGGGTATGCCGCCGAGCGTAAGCCCGATGAACAGGCTGTACATCACCCATCGATGGTCGACGACCAACGATTTGACGACACCGGCGAGTATGACGATGGCCAGAAGCGCCGAACACGCCACCGAGCCGAGCAAGAGCAACGACCGCGGTCGAAAGCGCAGGGATGAGACTTCGGCGACCGCTTCGATGAAGCGCGGATAGACTCCCGTCGCCAGCAACATCGTTCCTCCGCTGATGCCGGGCACGAGGTTCGCCAGTCCCATCAAGACACCGCCGACGACGCCCCGCAAAACATCGGTCCCGAAGGCCCCGCGGGAAACGCTCGCTCCGTTTTCATTCAGCATGGCCGTCTCGCTCCCTCCAGCGACCTCCCGCCGGATGCGCGGGGATGATAGCCGACATTCCCCGATCGAAACTCCTTTCACGAAAATCCGCGGTTTGTCAGGGATCGAGCGCGGTGGCACAGTGGTGAAGATCGAAATGCGAAAGGGACGAATCACCGGATGAGAATCACCAAGGCGCTGTCGTTTTCGGCCGCACTGGCCCTTTTCGTCCCACTCTACGCCTGTCGCGCGGAGAGAGCACCGTCCCCGGCGCAACTCTCAACCGACCGCGCCGCCGGCGACGATCCTGCGCGTATGAATCTTTCGGTTCCTCCGGCGCTAGCCGCCGTCGATCCTTTCGAACAGCCGAGCCGAATCACCCTCGTCGCCGAACGTGCCGTGCAAGGCATCGTACACATCGAAGCAAGAAAACTGGCAGCACCCGAACGAAGAGGTCGAAGTATTTGGGACTTCTTCTCTCGCCCGCGAAACCGCCGCGGGGGAAACGACGGGACGAACGACGAGCCCCGCGGAAGAGGCTCGGGAGCGAGCGGTTCGGGTGTGATCATCAACCGGGATGGAGTCGTCGTCACCAACAGTCATGTCGTCCGCGGACGAGATCGCATTCTCGTCACGCTCTACAGCGGCGAGCAACTCCCCGCGGAAGTCATTGGAACCGATCCCAAGACCGACATTGCGGTGATTCGCCTCGAAGGTGATCTTCCGGAACTCTCACCGATCCCCTTGGGCGACTCCACGAAGGTCCGCCTCGGCCAAGTGGTTCTTGCCATCGGCTCGTCGCTCGGTCTGACGCATTCCGTGACGATGGGCATCGTTTCGGCCACGGGCCGCTCGGAATTGAATCTCTCGCGGGTTCGCGAAGACTACGAAAACTTCATTCAGACCGACGCCGTGATCAATCCCGGCAACTCCGGCGGTGCGCTCGTCAACCTTCAAGGCGAAGTCATCGGTATCAATACGGCGATCATGACGCAAACCGGAAGCTATCAAGGCATCGGGCTCGCCGTTCCTTCCGAACTCGCAGGCTTCGTCGTCAGATCGTTTCTCGAACACGGCCGCATGATCAGGGCTTGGATCGGAGTCAGGATCCGGCAATCGCCCGAAGGCGTGCTCGTGGACGGAGTCGTCGATGCCGGCCCCGCCATGCGCGCGGGGCTCGAAGGGGGAGATGTCATCGTGGCGGTGAACGACCGAAAAATCGATCGCGTATCGGTCCTTCGACGCAAGGTCGCCGCCATGCCTGTCGGTACGACGATCACGCTTGAAGTCCTGCGCGACGGCAAGCCGATGCTGGTCGAGATCGTCCTCGAAGAACTTCCGACTCGGTAGTGAGTGCACGAACGCGCGCTCGTGGTAAGGCTTGACGGCTTGTCCAGCCTAGCCTCGGGCCGACGGATCTCGCCGGATGGGAAGGAGACCGGATAGGTCGGTTGAGCGAGGACTTGTGCGGGTTGACGTACTTCATGTCGGTTTCGTAGGACGCATCGCCCCATAGGTCTTTTTCAAGCGGTGCAAACAAGCAAGAAATCAACGCGGCGTCAATCAGGCGTTGACGAACCGCCCCACGCGAACCGACCCGACGAAACCGAAAGCGACCGCAGTCGCGAGAATCGCCGATCCCCCGTAGGAAAGAACCGGGAGCGGAACTCCGATGGTCGGGAAGACACCGGTCACCATGCCGCAATTGATGAAGATCTGGCCTGCCCAGATCGAGGCGATACCGGCCGCCAGATAGGTTCCTAGCGCGTCTTGGGCCTTCCGTGCCGTCTCGATGGCCCGCATCAGGAGGGAAAGATAGACCCCGAGCACGGCCAGGACTCCCACGAAACCGAGTTCTTCAGCCACCACCGCCAAGACGAAATCCGTCTCGCGCGCCGGCAGGAAGTCGAGACGAGATTGGCTTCCGCTGAACAAGCCCTGCCCGGTCACCCCTCCCGAGCCGACCGCGATGCGCGACTGAATGACCTGATACCCGCTGCCGGTAGGGTCTCTGGAGGGATCGAAGACCGTCAGCACGCGTTCCTTCTGATACTCTTCGAGCACTCCGAACCAGAGAACCGGTGCTGCGAGTGCGGCGACCACGCCAAGCGCGACGAGAACGCGAGGACGGATCCCCGCGAGCCAAGCCCCGGCGAGAAAGAGCGGTGCGAGAGTCAGCATCGTGCCCATGTCCGGCTGCAGGCCGATGAGTACGGCCGGCAATCCGATCAGCATGCCCAGTTTGATCAGGCGCCACAGATTCAATTTCCCCGGCGAGTCGCAAAGAAAAGCGGCGACCGAAAGAGCCAAGACGGCCTTGATCAATTCCGAGGGCTGCAAGCGAATCGGCCCCAATTCGAACCAGGAACGTGCGCCTGCGATCGGTCGAGCCACGAAGAGCAGAAGCACGAGCGAGGCGATACCGAGCGCGTAGATCAAGAACCAAGCATCAGCCCAGTCATGATAGTCGATCTTCTTGACCACCATGTAGACAAAAGCTCCGATCACCAAGTACACC
>JALUUK010000243.1 GCA_027021395.1 Acidobacteriota bacterium | reverse complement strand
CCGATCGAAGGGAAGACTGCTCGACCGAGCGATGAATCCAAAGGGTGACGATCCCATGACGGAGGCAGTCGTGGTACAGGACCCGAAGAGCAAGAAAAGGTGCCGTGTCGTACTGGTGGATGATCATGCGATGGTGCGAGAAGCGCTTGCGCAGACGCTCGCGGACTACGAATGGATAGAAGTGGTCGGGCAGGGGGATGAACGCCATGAGGCGATTCGAGTCGTCCAGCGCTTGATGCCCGACGTTCTCGTTTTGGACTACAGCATTCCGGGAGGTGGAGCGTTGCCCGTCATCGAGACGTTGGTCAATGCTCACTGGGCCTCGACGAAGATTCTGGTCCTGACTGTTCACGAGAGCTTCCACTATGCCGTGCGAGTACTGCAATCGGGGGCAGATGGTTATGCGATCAAGTCCGCGGCAGTCCAGGAACTTGCGAATGCGATTCGGATGGTTCGCGATGGAGAGGTCTATATCGCACCGAGCCTTTCGCGAGATGTGCTCGATCGCCTGCGGCAGCCTCGGCATGCACGCAAAGGTCTCGATGCGCTCTCACCACGGGAGTTCGAGCTCTTGCGAAGCCTAGGGGAGGGCAAGACCCTCAAAGATGCCGCCGATTCTCAGGGTATCAGCGTCAGTACTGCATCCACCTATCGCGGCCGTTTGATGGAAAAACTCGATCTTTCCACTACCGCAGAGCTCATCCGCTTCGCTCTTGAAAACGACGTCGCAAGCTGAGATCCGTGTCGGCGGAGCCTGGCTAACTCACAAGTTAGGCAGATTTTGACGCAAAACGGCTACATCAGAAAGGCGTTTATTGCGACTTCGAAGAGTCGACTTCCTCGGATATATTCACCCTCCTAGTTTTCGAACAAGCGTTCGATCGGAACGTGACCTCGTTCGGTATTGCCTCAGGGCGGAGCGATGGGCGCAAACTCTTGGCGGCCGTCGGCTCGAAGCCAAGACGGTTGACGCCGGAGATAACAGGTCGGTAAACGAAGAGCCGCCCGGACGGCGGCTAGGAGTGGGATTCCGATGAAGACAATTGCCAAGAGGCCCGCCCCCGTCCAATTTGCCAGTCTTCTCGCTTTGGTCGCAGCAACCGCTCTAGCGCTTTCGGGGACCGCGAAGGCGCAAAACGCCGAGGAGCAATTCAAGATGCTGTGCAAGGCATGCCACACCATCGGCGCTGGGAGGTTGGTCGGCCCCGACCTCGAGGGGGTTACGGAGCGACGAGATCCTGATTGGCTTTTCAAATACATCAAGAAGCCGAGCGAGATGTTGGCCTCTGATCCCATCGCCAAACAGCTTTTCGAAGAATACAACCGGGTTCCGATGCCGGACCTTCCGCTGACCGACGCGCAGGTGAGCGCGATGATCGAGTATTTGGCAACGGCTTCCGGTGTCGGGTCGTCCCAAGCTTTGCCGGAAGCATCGCCGGAACAAGTTGCTCTCGGAAGGGATCTGTTTCGAGGAAAGACACGACTGGCGAACAGCGGGCCATCTTGTGTCTCGTGCCACGATGTGACGCACGACGCCATCATCAGCGGAGGCGTGCTCGCTCGGGAGTTGACGACCGTATTCACGCGGCTCGGGGGCGGCAGTGCTGTTCGCGCGGTCCTCGGAAGTCCTCCATTTCCGGTCATGCAGCGCGCCTATGCGGATCGTCCTCTGCGGGAAGACGAAGTGTTGGCGCTGGTTGCTTTTCTGCAAGCGGTGAACGCCGAACAGGCAAACCACATGCCGAGAGATACAGGCATCAAGCTCGCCGGCAGCGGGATCGTCGGCGCGATGATTTTGTTCGGGGTCTACGCGTTGTTCTGGCGCCGGCGAAAGCGTGGGTCGGTGAATCAGGAAATCTACGACAGACAAGTTCGGTCGATCTAAATCGGTCGCCGAGAAACGGGCAGGACTGATCATGGGCTGGATCAAAGACATCATTTCCCCTCAGACGAGAAAGTGGGAAGAGTTCTACCGCAATCGATTTCAGCACGATCGCATCGTTCGCAGCACGCACGGCGTCAACTGCACGGGCGGCTGCTCTTGGCAGATACACGTCAAGGATGGAATCGTTACGTGGGAAACTCAGCAGTTGGACTATCCGCTGCTGGAAGACTCGTTGCCACCGTACGAACCGCGCGGATGCCAACGCGGAATCTCCTATTCCTGGTATCTCTACTCGCCTCTGCGCATCAAGTACCCGTTGATTCGAAGCGCACTGATCGACGCGTATCGCGCGAAGAAGCAAGAAACAGGCGACGCGATGAAAGCGTGGGAAGCCTTGCAGGCCGATACTCAGGCCCGGAAGGATTACCAGCAGGCCCGGGGCAAAGGTGGGTTCCGGCGGGCGAGTTGGGATGAAGTCCTCGAGATCATGGCTGTCGCCAATATCTACACCGCCCGCGACTATGGCCCGGACCGGGTCGTCGGCTTCTCTCCCATTCCCGCGATGTCTATGCTCAGCTATGCGGCGGGTGGGCGCTTCCTCCAGCTCTTCGGTGGAATCAATCTCAGTTTCTATGATTGGTACTGCGATCTTCCCACGGCGTTTCCCGAGATCTGGGGCGAGCAAACCGATGTCTGCGAGAGCGCCGACTGGTACAACGCCAAGATGATCGCCGACATGGGTGCTTGTCTCAATATGACCAGGACCCCGGACTGCCACTTCTTCGCTGAGTCGCGACACAATGGTACGAAGGCCGTAGTCTTTTCGCCGGACTTCTCGCAGGTGAGCAAGTACGCCGACCAATGGGTGCCTCTTCACGCCGGCAGCGATGGCGCGTTTTGGATGGCAACGACCCACGTGATCTTGAAGGAGTACCATCACGAGAAAAAGACGCCGTATTTTCTCGACTACGCCAAGAAATACACCGACAGTCCTTTCTTGGTGAAACTGGAGAAAGACGGCGAGCATTTCAAACCGGGTCGCTTGCTTCGCGCATCAGAGTTATCCCAATTCTC
>JALUUK010000242.1 GCA_027021395.1 Acidobacteriota bacterium | reverse complement strand
GCGCGCCAGCGCCCGAGCGCCACTTCGCAGCGCGCGAGCAGCATCTGATCGTCGCGCCGATCGCCGGGCGCACTGCGCTGCAGGCTGCGGCGCAACAGACGCGCGGCGGCTTGCCATTCCTTCTTTGAGATCAGCGAGTGCAACGAATCTCGACTTCGGGGGGCGATCTCATTCATGGATGAGATCACGGTCTCCAGCGTTTCGATGGCATCGCGCGGCGGTTCTCCAAGGACCCGCACCAGTGAAATGAAACGCGGCACTCCGATATCCACCTGGCCCGTTTCGACCCGCGAGAGATGAGAACGCGTCACGCGGATTCCGGCGTCGCGCGTGCTGCGCTCCACGTCGTCGAGCGAGAGGCACCCCTGACGGCGAAGTTCTCGCAGCGCCCGCCCCACGGCCACTCGTAGGTGTTCTTGTTTATGACTCATGATCGTCTCCTCGTTGGGCATCGAGCCTCGCCTGTCGCTCGGCGGATGCGGAAAGATTCATCAGCAGAGCATGACCGTGAATTGGTGATTGAAAAGAGGCTAGAGCGCACGGAATGCGACTTCATTCGCTTGCGGGACGGATCGTGCCCACAGCCGATCAGACGAGGTCTCTTTCGCGGGTCCCGCGATCAGGAAAGAACTTGCAATCAGGCGGTCACGACGCTCAGCGCCGCGCGAATGGAGTTGACTTCGTCGAGGAAGGCGAAAAGGCTCGCCGGGCGCTGATTGGGATCTTTGGCCAAGGTCTGCGCGATGAGATCATCGAGGCGACGGGGAATGTCTTCTCTTCGCGAGGAAAGGGCGACGGGTTTTTCTTCGAGTTGCATGCGCAGCACGTCGGCGACGTTTTCCGAATCGAAAGGTTCTCTGCCGGTCAACAAGAAGTAGGTCAGGATGCCGAGCGCGTAGAGATCGGCGCGTTGATCGGCGGCCTCGCCGCGGATCTGCTCGGGCGACATGTAGGCAGGCGAGCCCATCACCAAACCTTCGCGCGTCAAGTGCACATCGCCTTGTCGAGCGATGCCGAAATCGACCAAGCGCGGCCGTCCGTCGGAATCGATCAGCACGTTTTCGGGTTTGACGTCGCGATGCACGATACCTAGTCGGTGAGCGGCCGTCAGGCCGGAGGCGATGCCGCCGATGATCTCGAGCGCGCGACCGAGCGGAATCGGAGAGCGGTCGCCTGCCCATTTCCGCAAGTCGACCCCGTCGATGAATTCCATCACGATCATGCGAAGTTCGCGCCAGCGTTCGAAGGTGTGCAGGCGCACGATGTTGGGATGGTTGATCTGCCGCGCGAGGCGAATCTCCTGGATGAAACGTTTTTCCGTATTGGCGTCGAGATTGCCCGCAAGCACCTTGAGCGCGACCGGTTCGTCGAGAACGAGATCGCGCGCGGCGAAAACCGTGCCCATGCCGCCGCGACCGATCTCCTGGACGATCTCGTAGCGATTGGCCAAGAGCGCTCCGGGCAAGAGGTTCGTGCCGTGAAGTTCTTCGAGCAGTTGCTGAGCGGTGCCGGTGCGCAACCCGCGATCCGGATGCAGGCAAGCCGAGATCACCTTGCGCAAGAGATCCGGCAGGCGCCCGTCGGCGCGGTCTGGGACTTCGGGCGCCGCGCGGGATCCGGGAGCAGGAACGGCGGGCGCCTGCCCGAAGAGCATTTCCCAGGCGAGAACACCGAGCAGGTAGATGTCGGAGGAGGGATCCATGCGCTCGCCGAGCAAGACCTCCGGCGGGACGTAGACGGCGGGCGGTCCTTCGGCATCGGTCTTGCGTATGCTCAGACCGAAATCGACCATGCGGGTTTCTCCCGTGGCCGTCTGGATCACCGTTTCCGGGCGAATCACCCGCGCGAGCAAGCCGAGACCGTGTGCGTAGTCGAGGGCTTCGGCGATACGGGTGATGATCTGAACCGTTTCCGGAACGCCGAGCGGCCCCTCTCCGGCGAGGCGCTCGCGCAAGCTCGTCCCTTCGACCCGTTCCTGGATCAAGTAGACGCCCGCTCGATCGCGCCCCGCATCGTAGATGGCGGCGATCGCCGGATGGTGAAGGCGGCCGACGCGGCGAACGTCCGCCAGAATGCGCTCGGCCGCGGATCCGGAACCGAAGGCTTCGTCGTCGAAGCGCCGCAGGACCACGGCTTGGCGCATCGCCGTATCTTCGGCAAGGAAGGCTTTTCCCGGGCCGGACCAAGCGATCTCGTGCCCCACCTGGAAACGCGCCGGCATGGTCTGCAAGGTGCTCTCACGGCGGCGACCTTTCGCTTCTTCGAGTTCGCGCAGGCGAGCGGCCGCATCGCGATAGGAAATGTCGGAGGCCACGACGCATTTCATGACCTCGACGGCTTCCTCGAGCTGAGCCATGCGCTCGAGAGCGCCCGCAAAGCGGTACCACGCTTCGATATTGCCCGAATCGACGCCTTGGCCTTCGAGGACCCGTCGATACTGGTCCACGGCGAGCGCATCGCAGCCCTTGGCCTCGTAGAGACGTCCGAGCATCTGAGCCGCTTCGTAAGCCTCGCCGTCATCGGGAGCGATGGCTTGCAGCACGCTGATGGCTTGCTCGATGTCGCCGATTCGTTCGTAAAGCCGCGCCGCGGCCAAGCGTTCCCCGGCTTCCATGAAGCAGGGCGCCGCCTCGGCGAGATGACCGCTCGCCTCGAAGCAGCGCGCGGCATCCTGCATGGCCCCGGCGCTGTGGTAGGCGGCGGCGGCCTCTCCCTGATCTCCGGCGCGCTCGAGGCTTTCCGCAGCCGCGAGCGGATCTCCCGCGGCTTGGTGAGCCCAGGCGGCTTCCGCCGAACATCCGAGTTGCTCGAGACAATGCGCAGCTCTCGAAGGATCCCCGGATTCGAGATAGAGCGAGGCGGCTTCGGCCCAACGCTGCGCCGAGTAGAAGGCTTCGGCGGCCAGAGTGGGCGAAATCTCTTCCGGTGGGAGCGACTCGGCAATGGCTGCCGCACGATCGG
>JALUUK010000241.1 GCA_027021395.1 Acidobacteriota bacterium | reverse complement strand
TTGCTTTCCCATTCCTCCGGCGGAAAAGCGTCATCCGGCGGAATGAGGTCGCTTGAAGCCTCGGTCGTTTCGCCGTCGGGCAGATCCATGCTCACGCCACCTCCCATGCTTACGTCACCTTCGCTCCAGAAGATAGTGGTCCGGTTGGAGTGTTGTCGAGCTGCGGGCCGGGTACTTTGTGAGATTATCCACGCACAAGGAGGAGCGAACGAACGAAACGCGGGTCGAATTGCGGGGTTTGCTCGTCCCCGAGTTCTTCGAGCATCTTGGTCGCTAGCAGGTCTCGCGCGGGATCGAGGCCCGATTGCTCGATGATTTCTTCCCATTTCCGCGACGGACTTGGTGGGGTCCCTCCGTCGAGAAGAGGCGGTACGACATCGTGCCATTCGTCGGCGGTGAAGGGGAGCGGTCTCGTTTCCTCGCCACGCACCTGCCGAGCGAGGCTGGTCAGAATCACCGTCGACCAACGCAGATCCATTTCCGACGGGTTCCGGCAGGTCTCCCGGAAGGCCGAGATTTCGGGTATCTCTTCGGCGCCCGCACCGACGTGGGTTTCGAGAAAGAGGCCCATGGCCATGATGGTTTCGAGCACGGAGTCGATCCAAAGGAGATCACTGTGGACGCGAAAGGGCCGATCGTCTTCGCCTTCTGCAGAGAGCGTGGGGTGCGGCCTGAGCAGGCCTTCGAGCGGGATCAGTAGCTCCGGGTCGAGACGTTGCCGCGCTTGGTATACGCGCGCGAGCCAACCGCGTTCGAGCAAATCGCGTGCACGCCGACATCGCTGATAGATCGCTCCGAGTCCGGCTCGCGTGATCTCCAGTACCGAGAGGGTGCGAAGGATGGCCGAGAGGCATTGCCTCTCACCTTCCGCCTCGAGCACCTGCAAACCCAGGTTCAAGTGGCTCAGCGCGGTCTGCAGCCCTGCCGAATGGGTTTCGGGATCTCCCAGATGGGTCAGGGAGGCGACCGCATAACGGCTTCCGATATGCGTAAGCTCATCGAAAACGCGGTCCTGAACATCTCGATCGACTGCACCCGCGGCTTCGGAAAGCGCGGGGAAAGCGCGTCCGGCCCAGGCGGGGGTACGACGTGCGGGGAGTCGGATGGGTGTCGCATCATCCCGAGGGATCTTCTCGAGAAGAGCGCGGCGTCGATCCGGATGGGCTTCCCTGTCGGCCGCCCAGACTTCGAGAGATTCGTCGAGTTCAGGGAAGCCGCAGGCAGCAAGGCGCGATGCGCGATTCTGGTACGCCGCTTCTTCGGTTTCGTTGGGGATCATCCAGATGACCTGCTCGAGCAGCGCTTCGTAGGTGGCACTGCGCTGAGATCGCAGATCCGACAGGGCTCGCAAGACGGCATGGAACGCCGCTTCGGTCGCGCCCGGTTTCGCTTCGAAATAGTAGCGGCCGTCGAGCGTGGAGGTCGGTCTTTCCGGCGGCCAGCAATCCTCGGGACAGGAAGGGTCGAGCTTGTAGATCCGGAGGATGCCGGCAAGGAGGAAAACGACCGTCTCTTCGTCGGAGGTTTTCAGCCATTGAAGGAGCAAACGAGGCGTTGCCCGCGAAGCTTGTTCGAGCCACGCGCACCAGCGTTCCAAGTCGAGGCGGCCATGCGACCAGCCATCGAGGTCGAGGAAGATCTGAAACTGCGGCACACTGGCGTGCGCGAGCAGGCGGACCGCAAGATCCGTCTCTGCACCGATGACGGTGAGGTAGAGGTCGGGACCGGGGATCGTGCGCACCAACTCGGCGCTTTGCGGATCCTCGAGTAGGGAGGATGCGCGTTCATCCACAGGGAGCGAGAGGATCTCGCGGCGACGTTCGAGGAGAGAATTCTGCGGTCTGTTCACGGCGTCGATTGTGACCCCCCGGGACCCTCGCGACCAGCCCTACCGCTGCGGGACGGAGGGTTTTGCGAACTCCCTAAGTCGGAAAGCGGCAGCCGGATTTTCTCGGAAATGAAGAACCCCGGCCGCGATGGCGACCGGGGTCGATTTTCGGAACGTTTGGATTCGAGTTCAGCTCGCTGCCGCCCGCCTTTGCACCTCGCTTTGGGGAACATCCGCCTTGGCAAGCAGGAGGGCGTGGCATTGGCCGCACTCTGCGGTATCCAGATCATGCTCCGAGACTGCGTTGTGCTCTCCGCACGCGCAGACGATGGTGATGACCACGATGGCTTCTCCAGCGAACTTGGACTCCCCGTCGGGTCCAAGCTCCGTAGAACCCAGCCACTTGCAAATATCGGTTGATCTCGGGAGCATTGCCATCATTTACTGCTGCCGGAAAGCGACTAATTCGATCTCGGCCGCCGAAAGCGTTCGTCGATGTTCACGCGCATGCGATCACCTCGCTCGCGCACTCCCCGTGAACAGAGCACGGTTCATCCACTCATGGAATAATGCGCCCCTTCGGAAGCCATGCCGGGATGGCGGAATCGGTAGACGCCGGGGACTTAAAATCCCCTGGCCGCAAGGCCGTCCGGGTTCGAGTCCCGGTCCCGGCACCACGGCAACAATCTTTTTCGCCGATCTCTGCAAAACACGGATACCTTTCGACCTGACTCGAGCGATCTTCCCGGCAACCGATAGGCCGCGGGACAACTCCGTCGTCGATGCACGCTTTCTCGAACGAACCCCGGATCGCTACGCTCGAGCCGACAATTCATCCTCAGAATGCGCGAAATCTCGGCGTCCCGGCCGAATCCCGCCGATATCTGAGAGGTTTCGGCGATAAAGCGGGTGCGAACGGCCCGGACTCGCCCATCGGCCCGTACGCGGGTAGAGGAATGAGCCTCGGAAGGGCTGGGGATCGTCGAGCCTGCGGGAGGGGCTTTCGGAGGTGGCGGTGGCGCCGGGTCGGGCCGAGGCGGTTTTTCGCGGGTAGACTGCGCAGCCACGCCATGGGAAATGTCGTTGAGGAGGAGACGAGGCATGTCGGAATCCGCCGCACCTGAAGCCGGTTTC
>JALUUK010000240.1 GCA_027021395.1 Acidobacteriota bacterium | reverse complement strand
CACATTCCGTGCCGTCGAGCCGCGACTCGCACACCTCGACGATCTGATCGATCGTCGCCTGTGGGATGAATATGCGCTCGAGATCGCCATGCCCGGTTCCTCGGCCCGCCCGGTTCAGCTCGCATGGGGCGCACTGATTTCTCAAGGCGCGGCACTGCGGCTCGACTACAGGCCCGTGCGTATTGAACATCGTTTCATCGGAGATGCCGAGCAGAAGCCGCGCCTCTTGCGCGCAAGCTTTGAACCGTCCTCGATCGCGGACGATGTGCTCTCGAACGTGTTCACCGGTGGGAAGGACGGAGTTCTCGTCGGCAGAATGGACGAGTTGGAGCCGTTTCTCAGCGAAGAAACGCTCAGTGCCATCCGCGGACCGTTCCTATCGATTTCGCAGATTCGAGGTCACCCCTCGCACTTCGTTCTGGTGATATCCGGTCGCACGGACCAGCAGGTGAGCGTGGCCGCGACCGCCTTCGCTCACATGAATTTTCCTCTGCCGGATTCATCCTCGATGGTCGTGACCGAAGTGGATCTCCCAGACCTTCCCGCCTATTCCGCCAAGTCCGCCATCTATGAGAACGGCATTTACAGCTTCTCGCGTTTCGGCTACAAGACGAAGACGCTCAAGGGCATCACCGCCGACAAGATCACGCTCGATGTCTGGGTTCCGCCGGACCTTTTCTCTGCGGTCGATCGCCATGTCGAGATGCGCTTGCATATGGCGCACGGAGCCGGCCTGCGTGCGGATTCCGTACTGAACGTTTTTCTCAACGGCCGCTTCGAGCAGGCGATTCATCTCGATTCCGTGGAAGGCGCCGTCTTTCGCGACTACCGCATCGGCATCCCTCTGCGCTCTTTCAAAGCCGGGCTGAATCGAATCACTTTCGAACCGCGAATGATGCCGTTGATCACGGGAAGCTGCGAAGCCATTCAAACCGAAAACCTTCTGTTGACCCTTTTCGACGATTCGACCATCACCGTCCCCAACGCGTCGCACTTCGTTCGCTTGCCGGATTTTTCGTTGATGACCCGCACGGGCTTCCCCTTCGCCGTGCAGCCTGACGGACGTGATCTGGCAGTGCAGGTCACCGACCCCTCGAGCGAGACCATGGCCGCTACCTGGATGCTCGTCGCCAAGATCGCCCAGGTCGTCGGATCGCCCTTGTCGCAAGCTCACTATGGCTTCGACGAGATCGAGGAATCGCGCAATCTCATCGTCATCGGTCCTTATCCGCGCATCGATCGCACTCTGCTCGATGCCGCGCCGTTGGTACTCGGCGCGGTCCTCGAAACACCGTATCCAACGCTGGTTTCTCCGCAGCCGGAAGAACGTCCGCTCAATTGGTCTCAGCGGGTCTTGCGCAAACTCGGATCGCTCTTTTGGCTGGAAGTTCCTGACGGCGAACCGGAACTCGCGCGCATCTCGCAGCGCGTCGGCCTAGGACGCTATACCGCAGCCCTGCAAAGCGAGTCTCCCTACCATCGAGGAAAGGCGGCCGTCATTCTCACCGCCGCTACGTCGCAGCATCTCGCACGCGGCATCGAGGCCTTGGTACAACCGGCCATGTGGAACTCACTGAGCGGGGATACTGCGGTCTGGACCGAAGATGCCGATTCGCTGCGCTGTCTCAAAGCCGGCAAGAGCTTCCACGTAGGACAGATCGGCTTGACCACTCGACTCGAATTCTATTTCTCACGCTATCCATGGGCGTGGCTGATCGCCCTCACAGGACTGCTGATCATGTTGACTCTGCTGACTCGCTTCCTCCTGCGACGCTTCCGGCGCAAGTTCCACCGTCATGCCCGGTAGGCTCGTCATCTCGCTAGGCTTGTTGATGCTCGGAATCTACAGCGGATGTTCCGCCCCGGATGCGCCTTCGGAGCGATCTCCGATGCTCGATCAGATCGATTGGCGTATCTACCAGCGACAATTCATCAGTCGGGATGGGCGCGTGATCGATACTGGAAGAGACCGCATTTCGCATTCCGAAGGCCAGGGCTTCGGTCTGCTCTTTGCCGTGGCCTTCGAAGATCGCGTTCTCTTCGACCGCATTTGGTCATGGACCCGGGATCATCTGCAGGTTCGTGACGACCATCTCTTCGCTTGGAAATGGATCGCCCCCGCCGGTGGCAAGTCCGCAGGAAACCGTTCCCGCGAGGAAAACGGTTCCGCGCGCATCGCCGATATGAACAATGCCACCGACGGCGACATCTTGATCGCTTGGGCGCTCTACCGCGGAGGCCGCCGCTGGGGCGATCCGACTCTGGTCGATGCGGCACGCGCCATCGTTGCCGACCTGCGAAAGAAAGTCATCCGCCGAACCGTCTACGGTCCCGTTCTTCTACCGGGAGAATACGGCTTCGATGCCGATTCCGGCGGTGACGGAAGCGGCGCGGCGATGACGGTGAATCTCTCATACTGGGTCTTTCCAGCGCTCGACGATTTCAACAGACTCGATCCCGATCCGATCTGGAACGAAGTGATCGAGAGCGGAGAAAAGCTCATCACCATCGCGCGATTCGGGCGATGGGCTATGCCGCCGGACTGGCTCGACCTGAGCGTGCCGCTGAGCATCTCTCGACGATTTCCGGCACGCTCGGGCTACGATGCGATCCGTATTCCGCTTTATCTCTCGTGGAGCGGGCGCAGCAACGCTCAAATCATCAGCGGCCATCTTGCCTATTTCGATCACTTCGACGGCGCGTCCTTTCTCTCCGCGTGGACGGACCTGAACGATGACACCATCGACTCTCGGGATGCGGGTCAAGGATTCCACGCTATCGCCCGCCTCTCGCGCGAAGCTCTGTCGGAAGACTCTGCGCTCGAGAATTCGGCCGAGACATGGAAGCGCCTCGATCCGCAGGAAAGCTACTATTCGTCCTCGTTGTTTCTGTTGAGCAAGCTGGCGGCATCGGAGTCCTTGCGTTGAACCGCAGCGCGCATTGGCTGGTGGCCTTCGCCCTTT
>JALUUK010000239.1 GCA_027021395.1 Acidobacteriota bacterium | reverse complement strand
ACAATGCTCCAGATCGATTCTGGAGAATTTCGTCGCGGCGGGCTTGACGGCAAAGAGCGTATTGTGGATCGATGCTTCGATCTCCATGGCGCCCTGCGACACGAAGTAGTTCACGAGGCGATAGGTGATCAGGTGTTTGGTTCCTCCGTCGGGATAGCGTTCGGAAATCTCTCGAAAGTCGTAACGCTCTTCGTAGTCATCGACCACGATCAGGCCGCCATCGATCAGACGGTTCCAAAACAAGTCGAAGTCTCGGTCGATTCGACCGTCCGCATCGTGAACGAGCGCCGCGATCCTCCGGCAGCCCAGAATATCGTTCACCAGCGGGCCGTCTTCTCGAGAGAGTTTGCGAGCGTGAATTTCGACACGGTCGGCGACGCCTTGGGCGGCGAGATGCTCTCTTAGCCGCGCGAGGTTCGTTTCGCGGTCTCCGTGCTCCGTGCGCGAGCCGCCCTCACATTTTTCGAAGGTGATGATCGGTGAAGTCTTGCCGGACGATTGCTGCCCCCAGGCGATGGCCACGGTGGCCGCTCCACCGGCTGCGCCGACCTCGACGACCGGCAGGTCGGGTCTCTTGACGATCTCGTCGAAAAGTCGAGCGTAGGCCCGAGGCGACATCATCCCCTCGCAGGATTCGGCGAGGTCGTCGAATCGCGCGAGGCCCTTGAGTCGACGAAAGAATCTGGAAAGACCGCGACGTCCGGCGATGGTTTCTTCCGTCAGCCCGGTCGACGCGAGCTAGGGCGTTCTTCCTTCTTGCTGCGGGCCTCTAGAGCGGCTTTTCTGACGACCAGCAATTCCTGCGCCTTGGGAAGCGCTTCGATCGCTTTCGCCAAGACCTCGCTCGCTTCGACGAAGACGCGGTCGCGCTCGGTCATGCCGCCCCGAGCGAGGGCGAGTTCGCCGCGGAGCTGCAGAAGAATATCTTCACGCGCGGCCTCGAGCGCCTTGATTCCCTCTTCGTTCCGGCCTTTGCCGGCAAAATCCAGGAAATCCTCGACGAGCGCTTCGTGATCTTTCTCGTATGCAGCGTGGCCCGCTTCATCGAGAGGCGTGATGAACTGCGCGAACGCAGAGTCGCGATTGAGTTCGGCGACGATGCTCGGTGCCAATTCCAGAGGAACGCTGATGTCCGGCATGATGCCGCCCCCGCCATAGACCGATCGGCCCGTCATCGTCGTAAACTCGGGCGCATCGGCGGGGACGTTGGGTTTCGAGTCGCTGTCGCGCCGCCGTACTTCGAGGTAGTAGTCTTCCTGGCTCTGATAGGGGCGCTGAATGCTGCGACCGGCGGGCGTGTAGTACTTTTGTGTCGTCAGTGCCAATGCGGTGTTCTCGCTGAGCGGATACACCGACTGCACCAATCCTTTGCCGAAGCTGGTTTCGCCGACGACGATGCCGCGATCGTGATCCTGGATGGCGCCGGCAACGATTTCGGAAGCTGAGGCGGAACCGCGATCGATCAGGACGACGACCGGCCATTCGATGTGAGGAACGTCACGGAGGGCATTGAGATCTTGGCGCGAGCCGGCGAGGCGTCCTTCCGTGTAGACGATGAGTTCATTCGGAGTGAGAAAGCGGCTCGCGACGCCCTGGGCTTGCTCGAGCAGGCCGCCCGGGTTTTGCCGCAAATCGAGAATCAGGCGCTCGGTGCCTGTGGCCTTCAGTTTGTTCAGCGCTTCATCCAGCTCGGTCGATGTCGTTTCCGTGAAGTTCGCCAAACGGATGTAGCCGGTTCCCGGCTCGGGATTGAAAGCTAGAGTCACTGCCGGCGTACGGACCGCATCGCGCATGACGGTGAAAACCAATGGGGTCGTTCTTCCCGGGCGGTCGACCGTGATTTCGACCGGAGTGTTCCGTGGTCCGCGCAGATATTTGACGGATTCCTGAATCGTCAGGCCGAAGGTATCGATGTCGACGTCGGCTCGAGCGTCGCTGATGTGCGTGATGATGTCGCCGGCACGAATTCCCAGCCGGTCGGCCGGTGTGTTGGCGATCGGAGAGACCACACGAAGCGGCTGATAGCGGCCGCGTTTGCTGATGACGATGCCTAGGCCGAAAAACGATCCGCGCTGCTCTTCGCGCATTTCGCGATACGTCGCGTCATCGAGAAAGTTCGTATGCGGATCGAGCGTCTGCATCATTCCGTGGATACCCGAGTAGATCACCTTTTTCGAATCCGGCACCGGCACGTGAAGATCCTCGATCAAGGAGAGGATCTCGGTGTAGGTGGCCATGGTGTCGATCGTCGGCGAGGTCGGGCCCGCTGCGCGCGCCGCCATGAAGACGGCGGGAAAAGCGAAGCATGCGATCAGAAGCGGGAGCCAGGGAAGCTGCTGTTTTTTTCGCATGAACACAGTATAGGCGCAAGCACTTGCTTTCGTCCAGACGACATCGTGTAAATCGTTGGTTACAAAGGGGATGGCTTTTGGGTTCCGCTTTGCGAAATGTTGACCGTTCACAGGGTGCCGAGTAGACTGCCGCAATGTTCGACATCGGCGGCCCGGAGTTCGTATTCCTCGTGATTCTCGCGTTGTTGGTCTTCGGTCCGCAGCGGTTGCCGGCGCTTGGGCGCCAGCTCGGCGGCTTCATGGCTCAGATGCGAAATGCTCTGACCGAGTTCAAGAAAACTCTAGACCGTGAGGTCGCAGCCGAAGACATGAAAACGGCGGCGGAGGACATGAAGCAAGCCGTTCGATCCGTTCAGGACTTGCGACGTGATGCCGGCAGTGTTGCACGCGACATCCTGCTCGGCACGGACCATCCCTCGCCGACGAAGCAGAGCGAGAGTCTCGACGCACGATCACCGCAAGACGCCGCCGATGATTCGGGGGAAGCGTCCACGAGCGGCGATGCATCTGTCGACGGCGACAGAGAGCATCCCGAAAAGCGCTCATGACCGCACCGCGTGAGCCCGGCGTCGACCTGCCGAAGGACGTTCTTCCCGGTGACTCGGCGAGCGGCGGCGCGGCATCTGATGCCGATTCCACGGGAGAAATGACGTTTCTCGACCACCTCGTGGAACTGCGCCGCCGGCTGCTTTGGGCGTGCGCGGGGGTTCTCGTCGGCGTCGGTGTTTGCTGGGCGTTCTCCGACGCCATTTTGAGCTTCCTCCTCAATCCGATCGAAGAAGCGATGGGGCAACTGACGGTGATTCGGCCGGCAGAAGCCTTCATGAACAAGATGAAGGCCGCTTTCGTCGGCGGGATCTTCGTTTCACTTCCCTGGCTGCTGTATCAAGCGTGGGCTTTCGTCGCCCCAGGTTTGTACGTGAAGGAACGCCGCCTCTTCGTGCCCGTCGTCATCGTCGGAAGCGGACTGTTCGTCGTCGGGGCCGGGTTCTGCTACTACATCGCCATGCCCGCGGCGATCGACTTTCTCGCCAATCAAGGCAAGCAATTCGAGTCCAACGTCACGGTCGACTACGCGTTTTCTTTTGCCACGAAGTTGATTCTCGGCCTCGGCGCGGTTTTCGAAATGCCGCTTTTCGTTTTTGCGCTAGCGCGCATGCGCGTCGTGACCGCACGGTGGCTGTTCAAGAAGATCGAAATCGCCCTCTTTCTCTGTTTTCTCGCTGCAGCCATTCTTACGCCCACGCCGGACGTGATGACGATGTCGATCTTCGCATTGCCGATGTTCTTGCTCTACCTCATCAGCATCGTCGTAGCTTGGGCCGCGAGGCCTCGTGACCGCAAGAAGAAGAGCAAGGCGGAAGAAACGGGCGGGAAATGACGGAAAAACGAAATCGCCTTCAGGTCAGCGCATTGGTGACCGCCCACAACGAAGAAGAAATGCTTCCGGATTGTCTCGCATCGCTCGAGTGGGCCGACGAAGTCATCGTCGTGGATTCGGGATCGACCGATCGTACGCGGGATATCGCGCGCGACTTCGGCGCTCGCCTCCTAGAGCGCGAGTACGAGACGGCCGCACGGCAAAAGAATTGGGCCATTCCGCAGTGCAAGCATCAGTGGGTGATCCTGCTCGATGCCGACGAGCGCGTGTCGAAGGGACTCGAGAAAGAGATCTTGGGATTGCTGGCCGAAGGGCCACGATACGACGGCTACTGGATCGGCAGAGAGAACGTCTTTCTCGGGAAGATCATGCGTCATGGCGGCTGGGAGAGCGATACGGTGATTCGCTTCTTCCACCGAGACCGTGCTCGCTACGATGATCGCCTGGTGCACGAAGAAATCGAACTCGAAGGGCATGTTCCCGTGCTCGAGCACAAGTTGCTGCATCTGACCTTTCGTTCGTTCGAGCAGTACTGGCCGAAGGTCGAGCGCTATGCGCGCTGGGGTGCGAGGGACGCTCATCGGCGCGGTCGGCGCATCACGGCTCTTGGTGTGCTTGCGCACGCTCTGGCGCGTTTTCTCCGGAACTACTGTTTTCGGCTCGGTTTCCTCGACGGAGCTCACGGGTTGATATTGGCGGGATTCAGCGCTCTGACGACGTTTCTCAAGTACGCATTGCTGTGGGAGATTCAGACGTGCGGTATCGACTCGAACGAACGGAGCGGTGAATCCGAGTGAACGATCTCGAGGGATTTGCGCGTTTCGAGACTCCACGGGGGTTTGCGCTGATCTGCGAGAGCTTGTTCGAGGAGATCCGGGAAAGTGGCCTGCTCGAGCCCTGGTCGATTCTGGCGGATTCCGAACGAACGATTCGCGGCACGGGACGCGGCCCGCGTGCGCTGATCGAAGTCGGCGGCGGCCGAGTGATCCTGCTCAAGCAATATCTGCGAGGAGGCTGGCCGGCAAAGCTCAACGCGGCGCGCTACGCCTCGCCCCTGCGTTTTCTTGCGGAAGCGAAGGTCGGGCGAGATGCCCTCGTTGCAGGCTTGCCCGTCGTGCCCATGGCCGGCGTCGTTCTGCGGCGGGCGCGGCCCGGCTGGAATGCTTGGGGGATGTCCTTGCTCTGGGAGAATGCCTTCGATCTCGCTCGGTGGTTGACCGGTCGAACGCCCGGTCGTGACGGGGTCTCGGATCCGGATGCCGTCTGGGCGTCGGCGATGAAGGCGGTGGCGGAGGTCTTTTCCGGGGGGCTCTATCATCGCGATCTCAACCTCGGCAACTTGATCGTGCGCGAAGCGGTGGGGGAGGGGGCTTTCGAAGCGCGAGTCATCGATCTCGATCGGGCGGTCTTTTTTTCCGCCTCCCTCGCGGGTCGTCTTCGTGCGCGGGTCTGCCGGCGGATCGAGCGATCGTATCTGAAAGTTTGCGGAGCGGATGGGCCGATTTCGGCCTCTCGTCGTCGCGAAGACTATCGACGCCTGACGGAAATCGGCCGATGACGTCGAGCGCCGCCTAGCGCCGATCCGCTGCGCTCGGCATGTCGGAAGTGGCGCGCATCGGGGGCGCGTGTCATGTTTCGGGAGATGTCATCCGGAGGTAGAACGACCGATGCGAAGATTGCTGATCCCCCTCCTCATGCTCATGCTCTTGGTCTCTTGCGGCATGCAGAGCGGAACCTGGGACGGCCCTCGCGATCAGGTGATCGCGACGTTGCAAGAAAGAGTGAACGAGCTGGACGCAACCGATCTGTCGGGTGTGCAGTGGAACCTCGAGCAGATGCGGGGGAAGGTCGTGCTCATCGATTTTTGGGCGACTTGGTGCGGTCCGTGCCTCGTGGAACTGCCGCACCTGCAGCAGGCCTACGCCCGCTATCGACAAGATGGTTTCGTCATCTTGGGAATTTCTCTCGACGAGGGCGATGTGGACACCTTCCGCGACTTCCTCGAGCAGCAGGGTGTTCCCTGGCCGCAAATCTTCGACGGCAGGGGCTTCGAAGCCAAAGTCGCGCGCGACTTCGGGATTACCGCCATTCCGCGATCGATTCTCATCGATCGTGAAGGAAAGATCCTCTCGCTCAACCTGCGCGGCCGCCAAGTCATCGCACAAGTCGCCAAAGCGGTCGAGCAGCCGTCATAGCCGCAAAGGGAGTTCCGGGTGGCGGGTGCCCTGCCGGAAACGCAGGGTCGAGGTGGCACGGGCTTCGACGGCAGGGCGTCTCGGCTTTGCGCAGGCAAACCTCTCGGAAGTTCTCGAGCGCTTCGATGGGCTCACGAACTTCGTCGTCTTCGCCCCTAGATCACGGGTCGAGTACTCTTTGCAGCCAAGAAGCAATTGCGGAAATCTCATTCGGATGAACCGCATGCGGCATGGGGTATTCATGCCACTCGCATTCGTATCCCGCGGCGATCAGCGTGTCGTAAGATTGCTTTCCGACGAAGTGCGGAACGACCGGGTCTCCCGTTCCATGAGCAAGGAAGATCGGTGTGGAACGGTTGCTAGGATCGGCTTCGGAAGCGAGTGCATCGCTCAGTAGGAGGTAGCAAGACAGCCCGATGATTCCGGCAAGTTTTTCTCGATGGCGGAGGCCGGCGTACAAGGCCAAGGCTCCACCTTGGGAGAAGCCGGCCAAGACGATCTTGTTGGACGGGACGCCGCGTTCCCGCTCTTGGTGGATCAATGCTTCGAGATCTTCGGCCGAGGAACGAATACCTTCCACGTCTTGTGATCGGGCGTCGAGGTCGATCGATCGGATGTCATACCACGCTCTCATCGACATACCGCCGTTGACGGTGACGGGACGGACGGGAGCATGCGGAAAAATGAATCGCGGAATCGAATCCTCAGAGAAACCGAGTTCGGGGACGATGGGCACGAAGTCGTGCCCATCGGCGCCAAGGCCGTGCAGCCAAATCACGGATGAAGAGGCATTGGGATTGCCCGCCACGATATGCTCGAGCAGGCTTCGCCCGCTATTCGTCTCGCTCATTTTTTCCACTCGTCGGGAGAAAGCGCTTTGATGGATAGCGCGTGAATCGCATGTCCCATCATATCTTCGAGAGCCTCGTAGACCGCGCGGTGTCGCTCGATTTGAGACATGCCGGCAAAGGACGAAGACACGAGAAGGACGCGGAAGTGTCCGCCACCACCACGAGCACCGGCATGTCCCCGATGGGCTTCGCTCTCGTCGGCGAGCGAGAGATGAAGCGGAGCAAAAGCGCTACGGAGGATCTCTTCGATTTTCGATCCGGTACAGGCGCTCATCAATCCATCATGGCAACGATCTTATCGCCGAACTCGCTGCATTTGAGCAATGTGGCGCCGTCCATCAAGCGCTCGAAGTCGTAAGTCACTGTCTTGGCCTTGATCGCGCCGCCAACGCCCTTGATGATCAGGTCGGCGGCATCATCCCAGCCGAGGTAACGGAACATCATTTCTCCGGAGAGGATCACCGACCCCGGGTTGACCTTGTCTTGACCGGCATACTTCGGCGCGGTGCCGTGTGTCGCCTCGAAAATGGCGTGACCGGTGTCGTAGTTGATGTTCGCTCCGGGAGCGATGCCGATTCCTCCGACACATGCCGCCAACGCGTCCGAAATGTAGTCTCCGTTGAGATTCATCGTGGCGATGACATCGTATTCGCTCGGGCGCGTGAGGATCTGTTGTAGGAAGGCATCGGCGATCACGTCCTTGATGATGATCTCGCGCCCCTCGGCTTCGACGACTTGCCAGGGGCCGCCATCGAGTTCTCGGCCGCCGAAGTCGTCACGCGCCACCTCATAGCCCCAGTCGCGAAATCCACCCTCGGTGTATTTCATGATGTTGCCTTTGTGAACGAGTGTGACGCTCTTCTTGCCTTGGGCGATGGCATAGCGGATGGCGGCGCGCACGAGCCGTCCGGTCCCCTCCCGGCTGATCGGCTTGATTCCGATCCCGGTCGATCCGGGGAAACGTATCTTGGCGAAAGCCTCCGGGAACGTGGCCTCGATCAGCGACAGCAGCTTCTTGTTGTCCGGCGTTCCCGCTTCGAATTCGATGCCTGCGTAGATATCTTCGGAATTCTCGCGGAAGATCACCATGTCGGTCAACTCGGGGCGCAGGACCGGACTCGGTACACCCTCGAAGTATCGCACAGGGCGCAGGCAGACGTAGAGGTCGAGGATCTGGCGCAATGCGACGTTGAGCGAGCGGATGCCGCCGCCGACGGGTGTGGTCAGCGGACCTTTGATGCCGACGAGATACTTGCGAAAATCCTCGAGCGTCTCGTCTGGAAGCCAGGCACCCGTCTGATCGAAAGCTTTTTCTCCGGCTAGTACTTCATGCCACTCGATCTTGCGTTCGCCGCCATAGGCGCGTTCGACGGCGGCATCGAAAACATGGACCGACGCATGCCAAATATCCGGGCCGATGCCGTCGCCGATGATGAAAGGAATGATGGGGTCGCAAGGAACGTTCAGACCGGTGTCGGTCATCGTGATAGGTGAAGCCATTTCGATGCTCCTTAGGGTTGCCCGCGGCTCTCACCGGACGAGCGGGAGGAGAAAGGATAGCGGATACTTCGATATCGGCCCAGGAATCATGGCCGCCCTCCTTCGGTCTGCAGGTCGTGCAGCGCGCGATAGAGGCCGTCCTTGATCTTGATCAACTCCGAGTGAGTCCCTTGCTCGGTAAGCATGCCGTGATGAAATACCAAGATCCTGTCGACTTGCCGGATCGCCGCGAGGCGGTGTGCGATGATGATCGATGTCCTGTCTCCGAGCGCCGTCTCGATTGCGTGCTGAAGCGCGGCCTCGCTGCCCGTGTCGATCGAGGCGGTGGCTTCGTCGAGCACCATCACATCCGATTCGAAAGCGAGGGCGCGGGCGAAAGAAAGAAGTTGCTTCTCCCCGACGGAGAAATTTCCTCCACGTTCCGCGACGGCCGAATCGATACCTTCGGGAAGCGCTGCGATGCGGCGGGACATTCCTACTGCATCGAGTGCGCGCGTGACACGCCTCGCGTCGATCTTCGGGTGGTCTAGCGAGACGTTGGTGGCGATGGTGCCGGAGAAAAGGAAATGATCTTGTACGACGACACCGATCGAGCGTCTCAAATGCATGAGATCGAAGTCCCGTAGGTCGATGCCGTCGAGCAGGATCCTCCCGCCCTGCACATCGTAGAGGCGAACGAGTAGCCGGATCACAGTGGATTTTCCCGAACCCGTCCATCCGACGATGGCGATCTTTTCACCCGGTGCGATGCGGAAAGATACGTTTCTGAGCACGGGCTGGTCTGCTGCGTAACCGAAGGTCACGTTCTCGAATATGATCTCTCCTCGCAATCTCGCCGGTTCCATTGCGTTGACGGGCGAGACGATGCGCGGGTGAGTATCGAGCAAGTCGAAAAGGCGTTCGGTGGAAGCCATGGCTGACTGCATCACCGCGTAGCGCTGAGAAAGTTGCTGCACGGGCTCGAAAAAACGCTGCGCATAGCCGACGAACGCTACGAGTGTGCCGAAGGTGATACCGTCGCCGAGGATTCTTCGCCCGCCGACCCAGAGGATCCAGGCCAGTGTCAAAGTCCCCAGCAACTCGGCGACTGCAGAGAACGCGGAATCGAAGACGACGCCTCGTTCCTCGGCATCGCGGTGTTCTTCGTTGAGCTTTGCGAAACGAGCTTCGATCTCCCGCTCTCGACAAAAGGCCTGCACGAGCCGTATGCCGCTGACCTGCTCTTGCAGGAAGGTGTTCAGACGGGCGACGATCTTTCGGACTTGGCGATAGGTCGCTCGCATGCGGCGCCGAAAGTACCAGGAGACCGCCAGCATCGGGGGTATGACCGCCAGCGTTGCTGCGGCGAGATGGAGATCCAGCCACAGAAGGATGGCGATGATGCCGAGTATCTTGGCCAAGTCGGCGAGGATCAGCACCAAGCCGGAGGTCAGCGCCTCCTGGAGGGCCTCGACATCCGACGTGACGCGAGTCATCAGGCGTCCGACGGGATTCTTGTTGTGAAACTCTGCGTCGAGCGTCAAGAGACGGGAGAAGATTGCGCACCGCAGGTCGTATATGACGTTCTGCCCCACGATTTCCATCGTATAGAGTTGGCCGAAACGCAGAAAGAACTCCATGAAGACGACGAAGAGGAAGAGCATCGCGGGGTATGCCAAGCCGTCGAGACGGCTGACCGCGATGGACTCGTCGATGGCATATTTGAGGAGGTAGGGCTGGGCGAGCTGGACGGTGTTGACTCCCGCAAGCAGTACGAGCGAAAGGGCTGCCAGCAGACGATAGGGCGAGATGTACGTCCAGAGGCGGCGTATCAGGTGAACGTCGACGGCTGGCACGTCATGCATCGAGACGCTCCCGCATGCGGCTCTTGCGGACGAGTTCGGCATAGACGCCGTTTTCCGCGATCAGTTGCTCGTGAGTTCCCTCTTCGACGAGAAACCCGCGATCGAGGACTAGAATGTTGTCGACCATCGGCATGATGGACAGCCGATGACCGGCGATGATGATTCCCGAATCGCCGGATAGTTCCGCCAAGGCGCGCAGGATGGCGCTCTCCGTTACGGCGTCGACGCTCGACAGTGGGTCGTCGAGTATGATCCAAGGAGGCGTTTCGAAGAGCGCTCGAGCAAGAGCGACGCGTTGCCTCTGTCCGCCGGAAAGCATCAATCCTCGCTCGCCGACGAGGGTTTCCAGGCCCTTGTCGAAGCGGTTGATCTCCGAAACCAAATCGGCGCGGCGGCAGGCCGCCAAGACCGCAGAACGTTCCGCTTCCGGGCGCCGCATGGCGACGTTCTCCGCGATCGAGCGGGAGAAGAGGAGGGGTTCTTGTGGTGCGTAGCCGACGCTAGAGCGCCAGCAAGCAATAGGCAGGGAGGTCAGCGGGCGTTCGCCGACGAGAATCGCATCGCCACCGGCCTCGTAGGTGCGTACGAGCAAAGATAGAAGAGTGCTCTTGCCGGAACCGACTGCGCCGACGACGGCCGTGATCTTACCCCAGGGGATGGTCGCATGGATCTTTTGCAGGGCCGGTCGGTCGGCGCCCGGATAGCTAAAGTTCAGGTCCTCGAGCACGATCGACTTTCGGGTGATGGAGGAGGGCAGGGAAGAAGGCGTTTCGTCGTCGAGAGGCGTTGGAATGGCCGGCTCGATCTCGAGGACCTCTTCGATTCGCTCCATGGCGCCGATTCCCCGCTGCATGATATTGATGACCCACGCCAAGGCGATCGTCGGCCAAGTCAGGATGGCCAGATAGGCGTGAAAAGCGACGAATTCGCCCAGCGTGATCTCGCCGTCGATGACTCGTATTCCTCCCCAGTAGAGGAGAAGCAAGCCGCCGACACCGGTCACGCCCCCGATGACCGATAGCATCCACCCGCGCAATTTCGCGATGGCTAGATTTTCCCCGCGGAAGTCGTCTGCCAGTCGAGCGAAGGACGCCGCTTGGCGTGCCTGCTGCGCAAAGATCATGATCTGCTGGATGCCGTTGAGATCTTCTTGCACGCGCTCGGAGATTTTGGACAGCTTTTGCTGGGCCTCTAGCGAATGGCGGTAGACTTTTCGAGAGAGGCGGTTGACCAGCAAGAGAAGAACCGGCAGGAAGGCCAAAGAAACGACGGTCAAGAACGGATCGACATAGAGCATCAATGAGATGGTCGAGACGTAGATGACGGCGGTATTGAAGAGGTTCATCAGGCCCGGCCCGTAAAACGAGCGAAGCAGGCGAAGGTCGTTGATCCCGCGCGACATGATGTCGCCCGTGTGATGCGTGTCGTAAAAAGTCGCATCGAGGCGCAGCAGGTGATGAAAGAATCGGGAACGTATGTCTGCGACGATCTTTCGGCTGCTACCGAGAAGCGCCATGCGGGATGCCGTTCGCACGAGGGCTTGAAGCACGGCGAGGGCTGCCATCCCGGCGGAATAGGCAGCCATTTCGCCTGAAGTCGTGCCGCGGCGCAGGGCGTCGATGGCGCCGCGCATCAGCCATGGAATCGTCAGTACCAATCCGTTGGTCAAGAGAATCAGGACGGCTCCGGCGAGGATTCGCCGCCGGTAGGGCAGGGCGCGAACGAAGAGTTCTTCGAGCGTGCGGCGGACTTCGCGTTTGGTCATGAGGCTAGCCTGTGCGGTTGAAGAGAAGCCCCATTCGCGAAGTGAGCCAACAGTGCGTAGCGATCGAGAGTTTGCGCAGTTTGCTGATTCGTACCGATCCGTCGAGCTTTCGGAATCCGTGTGCTTGCACTTCGTCGAGCAGGCAGTGGTAGATCCTACCCATGATGACGGCGGCGAAGAGGTGGTGCCGGTCGCATGGGGGAAGAATGGCCCACGCTTCCTTGTAGAACTTACGGGCTCGCTTTGCCTCGAAACGCATCAGGGCGATGACGGCTTCGCCGTAGCGACGGTCTTTGAGATCGCTTTCCTTCACGCCGAAGCGGTCCATGTCTTCACGTGGGAGATAGATTCGGTCCTTTTTTAGGTCGACCTCGACGTCTCGGATGATGTTGGTCAACTGCAGGGCGATTCCCAGGGACTCGGCGAAACGCCTTGCGTCCGCGTCGCGATATCCGAAGATCTCGATGCAGCACAGTCCCACCGCGCTGGCAACATGATGGCAGTATCTTCGAAGTTCTTCGAAAGATTCGTAGCGGTTTTTTTCGAGATCCATCGCGACGCCGGTGAGAATCTCTTCGACGGCAGGTCGAGGCAGGTTGAATTCGCGGATCGCGTCCTTCAGCCGCAAGGCGACGGGGTCATCCGGGCGGCCTTCGTAGCATGCAGCGATCTCGGCCTTCCAGCGATGCAACTCGGATCGTCTGATGTCGATATCGCCCGGTTCGTCGGCGATATCATCGACAATCCGGCAAAAGGCATAGAGCGCGTGAATGGCTTCGCGCTGCTTTTTTCGAAGCAGCGCAAAAGCATAGTAGAAACTTGTATCACTCGCTCGGGTGATTGCTGTCGTGATGGATGTGTTCCGCATCTCGAGTCCAGTCGAAGCCGCTCTCAGTCTAGTCGCAATATCCCGAAGCGCACGTCGCCCATAGCGGGAGCGCCTCAGCAGGTTCTGCCGGCATTCCACAAGGGGTCTGCCATCTCGTGTCGGTTTCTTCCGCGGCGGTTCTTGCGAGCGGAAGCTCCATGCATGACTTCCGTTCTCCGAGCGTCGCCACACCGCCTCGCAGCGTCGAGTGGGCTCGGCAGTCCATCCGGGCTAGAATCCACCTCAAGCGCTTTCGAGACCGGAGGCAGGTATGCGGGATGACAGCACGGCCCAAGACAGCATGGCCCGGAACGATTCGGGGAAGGAAAGTGCGGTCGAGGATGGGGCCGCCGGAGCCGATAGCGATCCGGTGGCGGAGAGTTCCCGACGCGTCCTGCTGACGAGTCCTAGGGGGTTCTGCGCCGGTGTGGAACGGGCGATAGAAATCGTCGAGCGCGCGCTCGAGATCTTCGAGCATCCCATCTACGTCCGCAAGG
>JALUUK010000238.1 GCA_027021395.1 Acidobacteriota bacterium | reverse complement strand
TGGCTCACCGGCTCGTCGCCTCCCGCCGCAGGCTCGCAATCGACAACGCCGAGCGCGCGCTCGGCTGTTCCAACGAACGCGCGAGAGAGATCGCCGCCGCCTCCTTCGAGCACTTCGGGCGGGTCTTCATCGAGTGCATCTCTTTGCCGACGACCGTGCGGCCTCGAGAGGCCCAACGCTTTGAAATCGAAGGACTCGAACATCTCGACCGAGCCCATGGCCTCGGTCGCGGAGTGATCATCTGTTCGGCCCATTTCGGCAACTGGGAACTCCTCGCTCAGCATCAAGCACTCGCCGGATTCCCCATGGACTATATCGCCCGGCCATTGGACAATCCGTACCTTGAGGCCAGCCTGACCGCTTGGCGGGAGGTCGCCGGCAATCGCGTGCTCGGAAAACACGGCGTGCTTCAAGATGCTCTCGCAAGCCTTCGGCAAAAGCGCTGCCTCGGCATCTTGATCGATCAGCACGTCGCTCGAAGACCGCGCTTCTTCGTCGACTTTTTCGGCTTGCCCGCCGCGACTACACCGGCTCTCGGGCTTCTGGCGATGCGCTCGCGCGCGCCCATCGTGCTCGCAGCGAGCTACCCGAAAGCTGACGGCGGTTATCTGATTCGCTACCATCGCCCCCTCGAAGTTCCCGACGATCTGCCGAAGAGCGCAGCGGTCGGACGGCTCACCGTGTTGGCATCGCAGCAAATCGAATCCTGGGTTCGCGATCGCCCCGAGTTGTGGCTTTGGTCCCACGATCGCTGGAAGAGTCTGCCCGAAGCGGATGAGGAAGTGCTCCGATGAGCGTTCGCGCGATGATCTTCGACCGAGACGGCACGATTTGCCGCGAAGTGGGTTACGTCAACCATCCCGACCGCCTCGAACTGATGCCGGGAGCGGCCGAGGTCGTTCGCAACTTGAATGAGACGGGATGGAAGGTCGTGGTGGCCACCAACCAAGCCGGCGTCGCGCGAGGCTACTTCCCCCGACACGTGCTCGAACAAGCCCACGAACGCCTGCGGGAGATGCTCGCCCGCGAAGGAGCGAAGGTCGATGCGATCTATGCGTGCCCCCACCATCCCGACGTCGGCCCTCCCGGCTTGCGACGAGCCTGCGAGTGCCGCAAACCGGGACCGGGCATGTTGATACAGGCCCGGGAAGACTTCGGCTTCGACCCGGCTCACGCGTTCATGATCGGAGATTCACTCAAAGACGTGGGCGCAGGCCGAGCGGCGGAGTGCTTGGGAACGGTGCTCTTGCGCACGGGTTACGGACGCGGCGAAATGCTGTGGAAGTCTGCGACGTCTCCTTTCTGGCCGGATCACGTCGCCGATGACTTGAGCGATGCCGTGGCGTGGTGTTTGCGCCGCTACGAGGCGGTGCACTCCGGCGGCGTCGACGCCGAGGGGGTCTCATAGATGAAGCAGGTTTCAAAGGGCAAGGTACGAAACTCTCGACCGACCGTCGAGCGGCTGCAGAAGATCGTCGATGCGTTTTGCGAGGTCCAAATCAGCGTGGTCGGCGATACCGTTCTCGACGAATTCGTGTACGGAGAAATCGCGCGGGTTTCGCGCGAGGCCCCGGTCTTGATTCTCGACCACCGGCGCACGGATCCGATCCCCGGCGGTGCCGGCAACGCGGCGGCGAACCTCGCTGCGCTCGACGTCAAGACGACGCTCATCGGCCGCATCGGATCCGATGCGGCAAGCCGCTCGCTCATCGCGTTGCTCGACTCCTGTGGTATCGACGTCTCCTCTTTGGTCGAAGACCCTTCCTACGAGACTCCGACCAAGACCAGAGTTCTCGCCGGAAGCCCGCACACCGCCAAGCAGCAGATCGTACGCATCGATCGCGGAAACGCGTGCACGCCGCTTCGCGCCTCCCTACGCAAGAAGATCCTCACGCGCGCACGACGAGCGCGTCGCGCGGGCCACGGCGTGCTGCTCGCCGACTACGGCTACGGCACCGTCTGCCCCGACCTCGCCGCCGACATCAGGATGGGAAGCGGAGCACTCACCTTGGACAGTCGCTATGCGCTTTCGCGCTTTCGCGGCGTCGATGCCGCCACGCCCAATCTCGAAGAACTCGAACGCTCGCTAGGGCGCCGCATCGACGACGACGACCTCGAGACCCTCGTCGAAAGCGCCGCGACTTTGCGCCGACGCATCGGCTGCGGGGCTCTGCTGGTCACGCGTGGAAGCCGTGGAATGACCCTGGTCGAAAAAGGCAGGAAGGGCGCGAAGCATATCCCCGCCTTCGGCGGAGGCGAGATCGCCGACGTCACCGGCGCCGGTGATACCGTCATCGCGGTCTTCACCGCCGCTCGCAGCGCGGGCGCCTCGTGGCTCGAAGCCGCCGAACTCGCCAACGTCGCCGGCGGTCTCGTCGTGATGAAGCGAGGGACCGCGACCATCACCCGGAAGGAAATCCTTCACGCCCTTCAAGACGGCGCGGAGAGCTTTTCATGAGCCGCAGCCCCGAATCCAAGATCACGGCGCGCGAAGATCTCGCGCACCATCTCGAAGCTCGGCGTCCGGCTCGGATCGTTCTCGCCAATGGGCTGTTCGACCTCCTGCACGTCGGACACGTCCGCTATCTGAACGCGGCCCGAGAAGCCGGCGATCTCTTGATCGTTGCGCTCAACGACGATGCCTCCGCGAGGGCGTTGCGGGGACCGTCCCGGCCGATCGTCCCCCTCAAAGAGCGCATGATTCTCATCGCCGCGCTCGCAGCCGTGGACTACGTCACGTGGTTCAGCGAACCCAATATGGCTCGAACCTTCGAGTGCCTACGCCCCCATCGGCATGCCAAAGGGACCGACTATCGTCCCGACTCCCTTCCCCGCGAAGAACGAGAAGCACACGAGGCCTTCGGCATCGAAGTCGTCTGTGTGGGCGATCCGAAGTCGCATGCGACCACCGATATCGTGCAGACCGTGCTCGACGGCCCGGTCGAGTAGCGACGATGGTTCCTCTGA
>JALUUK010000237.1 GCA_027021395.1 Acidobacteriota bacterium | reverse complement strand
CGCTGCGGCTCCCCCACGGGCGAACCTACACCGAGCCCCCTCCGTCAAGCGGTGCCCACTGGAGCCCAAGGAGCGTTGCTGCCCGAAAGGCCTTTGGGTCGCGCAGCGATTCCGTCTGCTCAAGGAGGTCAACAACCTGCGGGTGTCGGTCAACGGTCAGCCCTACCGTGAGTTGACGGACGAGGAGAGGAAGGTCGTCCTCGAGGAGTTGGAAGCGAACGAGAGCCGGAAGTTCGATCAGCTCGGCAAGGCCCTCCAGAAGCGTGTGAGTCATGGCTGCGACTCGACATTCCAGTTCAACTTGGAGCGCGGTTGGCGTAACAAGCTGGATGGGAATGTCGTCGAAGCAAAACTACGCAAGGCCTTCGACAAGAAGCATGCGGTGGTTCCCTGGGCGGAGATGCCAGAGCCGGCGAAGGAGCAGTTGCGCCTCGCATTGGTTGAGGACGAGGACGACGACCTGCGCGCGAAGCTCGAGGAGGCAGGCCTCACGGACGAGAAGCTGGAGGGGCTCCTCTGTTGGACGCCACCGGATGGATATCTTGGTTACTCCCGCAAGGCCATCGAGAAGATGTTGCCATTGTTGGAAGAGCGCTGCCCGGAGTCTCAAGCCGTCCAGCAGTGCTATCCGAAGAGTTCAGGCGGTGCCGCTATGGACCGTTTGCCGCCTTTCAGCAGCAAGGAGACGCCAGTAGAACTACGCAACGTCACGAACCCCCTCGTGCTTCGGGCTCTCGTGGAGATGCGCAAGGTGGTGAATGCCATCGTACGAGAGCATGGGAAACCGGCGCGCATCGTCGTTGAGCTGGCCCGCGAGCTGAAGCAAAGCAAGCGCGAGCGCGAAGAGTATTCCAAGCGTACGAGGGTCCTGCAGAAAGAGCGAGAAGCAGCGTCGGAGTTCATCCGGGGTCATGGTGGAACACCCAGCCCCGCGATCATCCTGCGTGTCCGCCTATGGAAAGAGCAACAGGGGCGTTGCCTTTACACTGGCGATCCTATTCCACAGTCAGCAGTGCTGGGCGGCGGAGAGTTTGACATCGATCACATTCTGCCCCGCTGGCAGTCTCTGGATGACAGCTACATGAACAAGGTCCTCGTGCGCAGGTCAGCAAACGCCGAGAAAGGCGACCGTACGGTCATTCAATGGCTTGGTGAGGGCTCCCAGCAGTATCGAGAGATCCTGAATCGTGCGAAGCTATGGGAGCTTCCTGGACCTAAAGTGCGCCGGCTCCAGACGAAGGAGGTCGATGCCGACCAGTTCTCTTCGCGCCAGCTCAACGACACGCGGTACATCAGCGTATTGGCGACCCGGTACCTTGAGCTCCTGTATCCGCCCAAGCAGAGGGTCGGTGACCCGAGGCTTGCGACCCACCCCAAGGCAGTTTCGGTTTGTAGCGGTGGCTTTACCGCTGAGCTCAGACGCCTGTGGGGGCTCGAAGGGGTGATTCCTCCGATGACGGATCTCGATGGAGCCCCTGTCGTCGATCCTTCCGAAACGGCGGGCCGCAAGTCCAGGGCGGATCACCGTCACCACGCGGTCGATGCCGTCGTGGTCGGCCTCACCACGCCCTCTACCTTGGGAAGGTTGTCGCAATACCGCCGCGCATTGGAGAAAGGCGCAGCACGTGATGAGGTGAAGTTGTCCGCTCCCTGGCCGGAACTCCGGCATGACCTTCAGCGACACCTGGTGCACGTGAACGTGTCCCACCGCCCCCGCAAGGGCCTTTACGACGCGCTCCACGAGGAGACCTTTCGCGGGGCCGTGCGCGATGGCCGCGGGAACGTGGTCGAAGGCCGCTTCACGACAAGGAAGGCTCTGGAGGACTTGAGCCACAAGGAGATCGCTGCCATTCGCAGCAAGGAGGTCCGAGAGATCGTCGAGCGGAGGCTCCGCGACCTGGGCTGGACCCAAAGCGCCCAGCTGCCCAAGGGATGGCATGAAGGCCTGAAGCACCACAACGGTCTTCCGATCAAGAAGGTGCGATTGGTGGTGGGGCTCAAGAACACGGTGACGCTCGGTGATCGTTCCCACCGTCACGCCAAGCTGGGGAACAACCACCATGTCGAGTTCCACGTCCAGGAGGACGGCTCGGTCCATCCGACCGTGGTCTCGATGCTTGAGGCTACCCGGCTCCTTCGGTCAGGGCGCAGGAGTGCGCAGGAAAAGAAACCTGCCTTCACGCTTGCCCGACTCGAGTCCGTCCTCGTTGGCCCACCGAGTGATCGTCGGCTTGCGGTCGTTCAGAAGTTCAGTATCGTGGACGGCAGGATCGACCTGAACCTCCGCGACGCTCGCGACGCACGCAAAGCCGATACCAAGCCCCTGAAGCGAATACAGTCGGTCAAAGCGTGGACCGCATTGTCGCCGTCCAAGGTCCAGGTGGACCAGCTTGGCCGCATCTGGCCCGCCGGAGACTGATTCAAGTTCGTCTTCTACCCATCCGATGACGACATGAGAGGGCTCCCCTTGCCCTCATGCGTAGGACGGTCAGTATCTCCACCCGCGGCCTCTCGGTCCGTCGCGAGAACAACAGAATCCTGATAGCCGAAGGCGAGCAGGTGCTCGCCCGGATTCCACCCCAGGATCTCGGGCTGGTGTCCATCGAGGGGTCCGGAGTAACCATTAGCTCCGGGGCCCTGGCGTCACTCGCCGAGCGAGGGGCATCTTTGCTCGTGTGCGACGATCACCACCTTCCCCTCGGTCTCTTCGCGCCGTGCGTCGGGCACAGTCTGCACGCCGAGCGCATCCGGCAGCAGGCCGAAGCCCCCGCGCCGCTGAAGAAACGGGTCTGGGCTCAGCTCGTTAGGACCAAGATCGCGAACCAGGCGGCCTTGTTGCAGAGCTCCGGCGCGAGGGCGCGACTGGAGAACCTCGCTCGTTCGGTGCGGAGTGGCGACGCCGGTAACGCGGAGGCCCACGCCGCCTCTATCTACTGGAAGTCCGTCTTCCCCGCGGGCTTGCCTATGG
>JALUUK010000236.1 GCA_027021395.1 Acidobacteriota bacterium | reverse complement strand
TTTGACGTTGTCGAGATAGTTTCCGCACAGTCGAGAGAGCGCGTCGGAATCGGCGGCAATGGCTCGCTGTACTTCGTTCTTGACGATATCCTCGTACTCGCGCTTGACATCGCTGAGCAATTCGCGGTAGCGCTTACGGTCTTCATCGTTGCTGATCAGCGAATGATGCTTGAGCCCGGATTCGAGTTCGTTGAGAACCATGAAAGGGTTGATTCCCTTGCCGCTAGGGCTTCCGACCAAGGCATTCGATATCTTGTCCTGGATGTATCGCGGCGAGACGCCATCCATGCCCTCGCGGACCGTCTCTTTGCGCAACTCCTTGACGTTGTCTTCCGTATATCCGGGAAGGGTCTTACCGTTGTAGAGCTTGAGCTTCTGCATCAGCGTCAGGTTGTGCTTCTTCGGCTCTTCGAGGCGGGTCATCACGGCCCACATTGCCGCCATTTCGATCGTGTGGGGTGCGACATGCTTCTTGATTCGTCCCTGCTGGTAGTCTTTCCGGTAGATCTTGATCTCTTCGTTGAACTTGGTGATATAGGGGATGTCGACTTTCACCGTGCGATCGCGTAGGGCTTCCATGTACTCGTTGTTTTGCAACTTTCTGTATTCGGGTTCGTTCGTATGGCCGATGATGACTTCGTCGATGTCGGTCTGCGGGAATTTCTTCGGTTTGATCTTGTGTTCTTGCGAGGCGGAGAGTAGATCGTAGAGGAAGGCGACGTCGAGCTTGAGCACTTCGATGAATTCGATGATGCCGCGATTGGCGATGTTGAACTCGCCGTCGAAATTGAAAGCGCGAGGATCCGATTCAGAGCCGTACTCGGCGATCTTGCGATAGTTGATGTCTCCGGTCAATTCAGTGGAGTCCTGGTTCTTCTCATCTTTCGGTTGGAAGGTGCCGATGCCGATTCTGTCCTCTTCGGAAAGAACGAGGCGCTTGATCCGCACATGGTCGAAGACCTTGGTGACGTCTCCTTCGTAGCGGACCATCAATTCGTTGAACATGTGCCGGCAGAATGGGGACAGCGTTCCACGGATGTCGACCTTGTAGCCGTCGCTCTTGGTGTGCGAATTGAGCTTTTCGAGCAATGCCGGGCGCAGTTCTTCGGGGACGATCTGCAGCGGATCGGCATTCATCGGACACCACTCGACGGTCTCCGGATCATCCGGGTTCATCACCCAGCCGTAGGTGTAGAGCGCACCTTCGGGTTGCTCGGAGTAACGTTCGAAGCCGCGCTTGAGGAGTCGAGCGATCGTGCTCTTCGCCGAGCCGACAGGGCCGTGCAAGAGGATCACGCGCTTTTCGGTGCCGTAGCGCCTCGCTGCGCTCTTGAAGATATTCACCAGTTTCATCAAGGGAATATCCAGGCCGTAGACGGCATCGCGGCCGTCGTTGACCGGGTCGTCGAAGAAATGGAAGTGGGTCACGTGCTTCCGGTTGTCGACGTACTCGGACGTCCCGTGGGACAGAATCATGTCGTAGACCCGCTCGTAAGCGGTGCGGGTCACCTCGGGTTTTTCGGCGACGATGCCGAGGTAGTCCTCGAAGGAGCCCGTCCAGTGCTGATCGCGGAAGCGATGGAGGTCCTGGGCTTGGCAGATCGTTGCGAGAAGGTCACGTCCGATGTCCGTTGTGCTCATAGAGATGGCCATCCTTTCGGACCGTGAAGGCGTCGCCGGCGGGTCGGGCCTTCCGGAATGCGTTGGGCAATTCCGCATGAGTCCACAAAGGAACTTTGTGCTTTGAGGTGGTTCATGCAACGCTTGAGGGCTTTTTCAGGGTCTGGAGATTCGGAGATGGGACGATCGGCAAGCGTCCGCGAGGAACCCGTGCTTCTTTTGCTCGAGGCGGCTCTCGATCCGCCCGGAGCGGCGGTGATCCGGGGAGGGAAGGTGCTTTCGGCCGCGACGACGGCCCCGTCTTCGGGAAGCGGGCGGCGGGGTGATCTGGTCGGCACCGCCCGGGATCTGCTGGCTCGGCATCGGATCGACATCGAGGACTTGCGTGGTGTCGTGGTGGGTACGGGGCCGGGTTCGTTCACAGGCTTGCGTGTGGCGCTGGGTTTGGCGCGCGGGCTCGGCGCGGTGCCGGGGGTTCGGCTGGTTGGGATCGACTCGCCGCGCACCTTGGCCGCGATGGCCGGCGAAAGCCTGCCGGTCTGGGCGGCGATTCCTTGGGGGCGGCGTCGCCTCTTTCTCGCGCAGGCTACGGTGGCTGGTCCGGTGGCGGAGCCGAACGGCTTGATGCCGCGCGAAGCACTCAGCTCTCGCAAGGAACTTGCGGGCGCGCGGTTGGTCGTTCCCGAAGAACGGCAGGAGATGAAGCCGCCCGCAGGTTGCGAGCTACGGGTGGCCAAAGGGGCGCCGGTGGAGGCCATGGCCTCGATCGTGCTCGCTGCAGGCTCGGATTGGGAGCAGCTCGGCGAGGCTCGTCCGGCGTACGTCGTTCCCCCCGATGCGGTGCTGCCCGTCCGGCCCACGCTTTGTGGAAACCGCGGTCGAATCGAAAAGATCGGGCCGGAACAGGTCGAAGCCGTCACCGAAATCGAGCGGCGTTGCTTCACGGCGCCGTGGTCACGCACCGCCATCGAGCACGCCCTGAAACAACCAGTGGATCAACCCGTTCTGCTTGCGATCGATGATTCGGGTCCGGTGGGGGTCGGTCGGGGCGGTCTTGTATCCGACGAATTCGAAATTCTCAGCATCGCGGTCTTGCCGGAGCGGCGTGGACGAGGCCACGCGCGGCGACTCGTACGAGCCCTGCTCGAGCACGCGCGCTGCGGGGGAGCACGGCGAGCGTGGCTCGAGGTTCGAGCGGACAACCGGGCGGCCATCGGGCTCTACGCATCGGAAGGTTTCGTTCCCGCGGGGCGGCGCTCGCGCTACTATAGGGACGGTACCGACGCCGTGGTGATGAGCCTGGCCCTCGCGCGTGGAGAGAACGAGCTTGAGCGCTGAAAACCGACGTTACTCGGACCGGGTCTTTCGCAAGGCCGGTTTGGCCGTGGAAGGCTGGCCCTTCGTCCTGGCCGTGCTCATCGTCGGAGCGGTCGTGTTCGCGATGGGCTTCGTCTGGGCGGGCGTTTTCTCCTTGTTCCTAGCGCTGCTCGTCGCCGGTTTTTTCCGAGATCCCCAAAGGAAAATGCCCACCGATCCCGATCTTCTGATTTCACCGGCGGATGGAAAGGTCATCAAGGTCGACAGGAGCGAGGACGGTGGGCTGCATGTCGCTATCTTCCTCAGTGTCTTCGACGTTCATGTGAATCGATCGCCGATCGAAGGGACCGTCGAGCGCGTGCGCTACCGTCCCGGCCGGTATCTTGCTGCGTTCAAGGACGAGGTCGAGCAGCAGAACGAACGCAACGAACTATGGCTCGATACGGCCCGCGGGCGCGTGAAGATCGTGCAAATCGCCGGCTTGATCGCTCGGCGCATCGTTTGTCGAGTCAAACCGGGCGAAATCGTGCCGCGTGGTGAACGATTCGGCCTGATTCGTTTCGGCTCGCGTACGGATCTGCACCTTCCGCCGGGAGCCGAGGCGCTCGTCGAGGTCGGCGATCGCGTGCGCGGCGCCCAGACTCCCGTAGCCCGTTGGATCGAGAGGAAACCCTAAGGTGAAATCATCGACTTTCACTTCCTCGAGAGGCTCCATCGAGCGCGCCGACGTTCTTCGCGGAACCGACCGAGAACTTGCCGCATCGCTGAAGGTGACATTACGATGCCCCGCATCTTCTCCTCATCGGAGACTTTGATGAACTCGTTGCTCATGAAAAGACATCGCCTGTTGGCCGGGATCGTGATGGCTGCGCTCGTCGTCGGCGTGCTTCCCTCGTCCGCACAAGAAGACGGGGATCTCAATCCGACGGGAATCCCTCTCGATGAGAACCCGCTCGAGCGCGAGCGCTCTGCGGTGCTGCTGACGACCCACGAGGCCAGGGCGGAGGTGCTGCGGGAGATGATCATCGCTTCCGCTCGGGGGTATCGCTCGGCAGCCATCGCTCGCTCCGCGGCGCTGGCGGAGTATCAGCGCGCGCTCTCCGAACTCGACCGCCAAGTCGTCCGGCCCGATGAGATCACGGTCGAGCGTCTCGAGTCGCTCGAAGAAGACAGAGACCGTCTGGCAGCCCGCTGGGTGGCGGCGCAGCGTGAGACTGAGCGGAGGCTTGCCGACCTGCGGCAGCTCCTGCTCGAGCAGACGTCGATCCACCGGCGCGTGGCCGACCTGCGCGCCCGTCTTCCGATCGAGCAGGAAACCTTGACGGGAGTGTGGGAAGTCAGTTGGTTCCCCGCGGGAATCACCGGGACATTCTATCTCGACCAGAGCGGCACCTTGGTGACGGGGCAGTACCGTCTGGGACCGATCGGCTCGGGAAGCTTGCAGGGAACCTTCGTCAGCGGGAAGCTCAACTTGCAACGCATCGATGCAGAGCGCGGTCGTGATGCTGAGTTGACGGGCCTTTTCGATCCGGACGGCAAGCGAATTCGCGGAACCTGGCAGGCATACGAACTCGTGCAGGGCGGGCTTCCCCAGGGGCAATGGGTGGCCCGGCGTGTCAAATAATCCGGCTTTCTTTCGACCGACGCGGGAAATCTTCCCCCAAGGGAAGTGGGGATGAGCAGGTCGGCGGGAGATGCATACACCCGTTTCGTCGCCACGCGCTTCTTGCGCGCCCGGCGTCAGGGATCGCTTTCCCTGATCGCACTGCTTTCGGCGCTGAGCTTCGTGCTCGGCGTGGCGTCGTTGATCATCGTATTGGCTTTGATGACGGGCTTTCAGCAGGATGTCGTCGGCAAGATCCTCGGTGCCAATGCGCACATGATCGTGCAGCGCGCCTACGCGGGGGAAAGAATCGAGGATCCCGCGCTGCTTGGCGAGCGCATCATCGGCGTTGCCGGCGTGGAGGCCGTGTCCTCCCGGGTTTGGGGTTTCGGCCTGCTGCGAGGTCCGTCGGGGCACGTCGATGCGGCGCAAAACTTCGGCATCGATCCGAAAAGCGCCGGTGCGGTGACGGATCTTCCCTCGCAGATGGAAGCGGGCAGCTTTGCCGCTTTGGGTCAGCCGACGTCGAGCGGCCGGCCGGGCATCATCATCGGACATGAGATGGCCAAACGGCAGGCCTTGCTTCCGGGAGACATGGTGCGCCTGCTGCTTCCCGTCGGCCGCTTGACGCCGTGGGGGGCGGCGCCTTTGCAGAAGACCTTCGAAGTCGTGGGGATCTTCAACACCGGGTTTTACGAGTACGATACGACGTGGACCTTCATCGCGCTCGAGGTCGCTCAGACCTTGCATCGCATCGACGGCAGCGTGCACTGGCTGGCCGTTCGCATCGACGATATCGACCGCTTGGAATCGGTCAAAGCTTCGCTTCAAGCGGTTTTGGGTCCGGACTATGCGATCCGGGACATCGTCGAACAAAACCGCTCGTTCTTCTCGGCCCTCAAGCTCGAGAAGCTGATGATGTTCATCGCCATCGGCCTGATCGTCTTGGTGGCCGCGATGGGGATCGTCAGCACCTTGGTGCTCACGGTGGCCCAACGCCGACGGGAGATCGGCGTGCTCGCAGCGCTCGGTGCGCGTCCGGGCGGTGTGCTGAAGATCTTCATCCTGCAGGGCACGGCGATGGGAACGCTCGGCACCTTCGTCGGCGCCGTCTTAGGGGTCGGCATCTGCATATGGTTCGACAGCGCCGAGGTGATCAAGCTCGATCCCGATGTCTACTATCTCAGCCACTTGCCCTTCGAGGTGAAGTGGAGCGATTTGGCGGCGATCGTCACCGCCGCACTGGCGACGTCCTTTGCTGCGACGATCTATCCCGCTTGGCGGGCTGCACGGCTCGATCCGGTCGAGGCGCTACGTCATGAGTGAATCTGCCGTCATCGACGTGGCGGAAAACCCGGTGCTGGTCGACGTGCGGGAAATCGAGCATGTCTATCGCAGACGCATCGGTGGCCGAGAAGACGCGATCAAAGTACTATCTCATACGGACTTCCGCTTGAGAGCGGGAGAGCGGGTCGCGATTCAGGGCGCCTCGGGGACGGGCAAGACCACCTTGCTCAATCTTCTCGGCGGGCTCGATCGACCCGAAAGTGGGACACATTTGCACCGAGGCCGAGCGCTCCCGGCCGACCCGGATGAGCGATCGCGGTGGCGCCAGCGCGAAGTGGGATTCATCTTTCAATTCCATGGACTACTTCCTGAGTTCACCGCGGTGGAAAACGTGGCGCTCGCCGGCCTGATCGCCGGTTGGAGTCGGCGTGAAGCGACTCGCGAAGCAGGTGAACTGCTTCGCCGGATGAGCTTGTCCGAACGTGCAGAGCACTACCCGGACGAGCTTTCCGGAGGCGAGCAGCAGCGGGTTTCGATCGCCCGAGCTCTCGTGCGCAGACCGCCGCTCTTGCTAGCGGACGAGCCGACCGGAAATCTCGATCCTCAGACGGGAGATCGCGTCTTCGACGAGTTGATCGATCTGCAAAAGCGCGACGGCTTCGCGCTCGTCGTAGCGACGCACAGTCGCGCCATCGCTGCGAGATGCCACCGCATTTTGCACCTCGAGGGTGGGCGACTCGAGAACCGAGCCGCCTCGACCGATGCCACAGGAAAGACGACAACAAACGACGAGTACTCATAACTCAACGGGAATCACATGATCGAGCAGTTTACAGAGAAGGCGAAGAGAGTTTTGTTCCTTGCGCGCTACGAAGCGACTCAGCGCGGGGCGCCGGTGATCGGTACGGAGCACATGCTGATCGGCTTGCTCCGAGAGGACGATCCGCTCGTTCGCGAGCTTTTCCATCGCAGCAACATTTCCGTCGATCTGCTGCGCACGGAAATGGAAAGCCGGCAGAACAGCAGCAATCGCGGTGCCGGACGCGGAGTGGACATCCCCTTCAGCGAGGAAGCCAAGCGCGTGCTCGAATGCGCTCAGGAAGAAGCGCGGGGGATGATGTCGCCGACCGTCGACGTCGAGCACCTGCTCTTGGGGCTGATTCGCGTCGATGATGCGCCGGCCGGGCGGGTCTTGGCGGAACGCGGCATGCGCCTCTATACGGTGCGTGAAGACATTCGCAATCTCGCCAAGCGGCGAGCCATAGGAGACGGCAAAGGCGAGGGGCAGAAGAAGAAAGAAACCCCTTTCCTCGACGAATTCAGCCGCGATATGACGCGGATCGCCTCCGAGGGTGGTTTCGATCCGCTGATCGGTCGCGGAGTCGAACTCGAGCGCGTGATCCAGGTCCTGTCGCGTCGCCGAAAGAACAATCCGGTGCTGCTCGGCGAACCGGGGGTCGGGAAGACGGCGATCGTCGAAGGGCTCGCCGCCCGCATCATGGATGCCGAGGTGCCCCCGTCCTTGACTGGAAAGCGTATTCTCGCGCTCGATCTTTCGCTCGTCGTTGCGGGAACGAAATATCGCGGGCAGTTCGAAGAGCGTCTGAAAGGAATCATCCAGGAATTGGTCAGCGCCAAGGATGTGATTCTCTTCATTGATGAAATCCACTCGCTGATCGGTGCCGGCTCGGCGGAGGGCTCGCTTGATGCCGCCAATATTCTCAAGCCCGCGCTCTCGCGCGGCGAGGTGCAGTGCATCGGTGCGACGACGCCGCGCGACTATCACAAGCATATCGAGCGCGACCGGGCTCTCGTGCGCCGTTTTCAGCCGATCAAGATTTCCCCGCCGAGCGAAGAAGAGACCATCGAGGTGCTTTCCGGTGTCAAAGAACGCTACGAGCGCTTCCACGGGGTTCGCTATTCCTCCGAATCCATACAGGCTGCGGTCTACCAATCGAATCGCTACATCACCGATCGCTTCTTGCCGGACAAGGCGATCGACGTCATCGACGAAGCCGGAGCCTGGGTCAAGCTAAGAAAGCGCACCTCCTATCGCGCACTTCGTGATGTGGAAAAAGAAGTGCAAAAAGCGGTCGAGGGCATGAAGACGGCGCTTTCACGAAAAGATTTCGACGAGGCCGTGACCTGGCACGACAAGGAAGTCACCTTGCGCGAACGTGCTGAATCTCTGCGTCGTGAGGCGGAGCGCGAAGCGGAGACCATCATCGACGTCGATCGTGCCGACGTCGAAGAGGTGATCTCGAAGTGGACCGGCATCCCCATCTCCCGCGTCGAGGAAGAGGAGATGGCGCGCCTGCTGGAGATGGAGAAACACCTCCACGAGAGGCTGGTCGGCCAGGAGGCCGCCATATCGGCTCTGTCGCGAGCGATCAGGCGATCGAGAGCGGGGCTCAAGAATCCGCGGCGTCCGGTCGGTTCCTTCATCTTCCTCGGCCCGACCGGGGTGGGGAAGACCGAGTTGGCCAAGAGTCTTGCGGAGTTCCTCTTCAATAACGAACGGGCCATCGTGCGTTTCGACATGTCCGAGTACATGGAAAAACACGCCGTCGCCAAGATGATCGGATCGCCTCCCGGTTATGTCGGCCACGAAGAAGGTGGGCAGCTCACCGAGCGAGTCAAGCGACAGCCGTATTCCGTGCTGCTGCTCGACGAGATCGAGAAAGCGCATCCAGATATTCTCAACATCTTGCTGCAGGTTCTCGACGACGGCCAGATCACCGATTCCTACGGCGACTACGTCGATTTCAAAAACACCACCATCATCATGACCTCGAATATCGGCTCGAAGCAGTTGCTCAATAAGTCGAAACTCGGCTTTTCCGACGGAACGGTCGGTCAAGACATCAAGGACCGCCGGGAAGCGGTGATGCTGAAAGTGCGGCGCACGCTGACGCCGGAGTTCCTCAACCGGGTGGACGAGATCATCGTATTCGATCCGTTGTCGGAGGATGAACTCTTCGATATCGCCAAGCTGATGGTTTCCCAGATGAACGAGACCCTCAAGGAGCGCAACGTCAAACTCGTCCCGGAAGACGCAGTCTACCGCTGGCTCGTCGAGTCGACTTGCGAGGACCGTTCCTTCGGAGCGCGTCCGCTTCGCCGGGCGATTCAGCGCCACTTCGAGGACGTGATCTCAGAGAAGGTGATTCAAGGTGAGATCGACGGCAGCGGTGAAATTCATGTGCTTCTCCGCGACGACGGAGAACTCGAGTTCAAGAACGCGCTGACCTCCACATCCACGCCGAGCACTTCCTGAGGACTCACGGGTAGATCGCAAGCGAATCCAAGCGCACCTGGACGCACGCGTTCGGCCTCGGGACCGCCACGCCTTTTCGCTCCGGATATTTCTTGTACGGCACGCGCTCGCCCTTCATCGCGAGTTCCTCTCTTCTATCTGAGCGCCGCTTTGGCGGAGCGCGCTGCTCCGGCTTCAGGTATCGGTTGGACGAAGCGGAGACGGCTTCGGCTGGGGTAGGGCCCGGCTGTCGGTCCCGGCGGCGGGGGTTTTTACGTCGCAGCGGATCCGGGATAGAATCCCTTCTTCCGTTCTTCCCGTGCCTGAATGTACGGGATTTCGAGGCTTCGACGTGGCCTGCGCCCATGAAATCCCGAGTCGGGAGAACCTTTTCCGGATGCAAGGAGTTTTGTGATGATCTCTAAGCGAGAGCTTAGCCCTAGTCGGCCTCGACTTCGTTGGGTTCGCAGCGCATGGATGGGAGTCCTGGCTTCGTTTTGGGCTGCGGCGGCCGTCGCTCAGCCCCCGGCGGCGGTCGGTGCGGTGACGAAGATCGGTGTCTTCGACAGCCAGCGCGTGTCGTCGGGAACGTCGGCGGGAGTCGCGCTCGAAGCGCGATTGACGGCGCTTCAGCAGGAGAAGCGACAGGCGGTCGATGCCTTGGCGCAGACACTGCAAGCCAAGCAGCAGGAATTCATGTCCACGGCATCGAGTTTGAGCCCGGCCAAGCAAAAGCAGATGAATTTCGAGATTCAGCGGCTGCAGAACGAACTCGAGGCCGCACAAAAATCTGCGAGCCAGGAGTTGAGGCTCGAAGTGCAAGAGGCCGCAGCGGAATGGGACCGACTCTTGCGGTCGGCGGTCATCAGGTTTGGAAAGAAAAATGGTTTCGCGATCATCATGCCGGTGGATTTGCTCGGATATCACTCCGGGGCGATCGACATCACCGATGAATTGGTCAAGATGCTCGAAGCCGGAGACGATGCCGGCTAGCCAAGCCGGATGTGGAGACGATGATGATAGATCTCATGAGGAAGACTCGGACTTGGAATGCCGCTCACCTCGGCCGCGGCTTGGCGCTGTGCGTCGCCGTTCTAGCCTTTGCCGCAGCCGAAAACGCCGAAGCTCAGCAGGTCAAGATCGGTGTTTTCGATGCCCAACGCGTATCTGCAGAGACCGCGGCGGGAGCGAAGATTCAGGCTCGTCTGAGCGCGCTGCAGAACACCCGCAGAACCGAGATCGAAGCCATGGCGAAGGCGCTGCAGGAAAAACAGGATTCCTTCGTGGCGACCGCGGCGAGTCTTTCGGAAGAAAAGCGAAAGGTCCTCGGCTTTGAAATTCAGCGCGCAGAGAACGAACTCGAGGCGCGGCGCAAGACCGTCACGCAAGAGCTGACGCTCGAGGTCGAGGCCGCACAAGCCGAGTGGCAGCAGTCGATGCTCGCCGCCGTTCGCCGCTACGGAAAGGAAAACGGCTACACGATGATTCTTCCGAAAGAGATCGTCATCTATCACGATGCATCGGTCGATGTCACAGACGAATTGATCGCATTGGTCGATCAGTCTTCGGCCGGCACGGGCACTCAGTGATCCCTCGGGAATCTCGATCACTACGCCTCGGCGAATTGTCGCGCGAACTCGGAGCCGTGCTCGACGGGGATCCGCAGCTCGAGATCCGAGGCGTTGCGGCGCTAGACGAGGCGACACCTGAGCAGATCGCCGCGCTCTATCGCGCAGGCGAGGTGGAGGCCGCCCTCGCTTCTCGCGCCGGAGCGCTGATCGTCTCGGAAGCCCTCTCGTCCTCGCTCGAGGGAAGAAGCGTGCTGATCGCCAAGTCACCGAAGGCCGCCATGGCGCGAGCCATGGAATGTCTGAATCCACGTGTTCCGGTCGTAGGCGGTGTTCACGAAACGGCCGTGGTCGACCCGAGTGCCGAGGTTGCGGAGAGCGCCTGCATCGGTGCCTTGTCGGTGATCTCGGCACGCTGCCGCATCGGTGAGGGGGCGTCGATCGGCCCCGGATGCGTGCTGCTCGAAGACGTCGACGTGGCCGACGGAGTCGTCTTGCATCCGCGGGTCGTCGTCTATGCCGGGTGTGTGATCGAGCGCAATGCCGAGGTCTTCGCCGGTGCCGTCGTCGGCGCTCCGGGCTTTGGGCATGCTCGAGACGATCAGGGCGAGGTGGTTCGCATACCGCATCTCGGCAGCGCGTGCCTCGAGGAGGGGAGCGAGGTCGGAGCCAATACCACGATCGATCGGGGGACCTTCGGCACGACGCGCATCGGTTCTCGCGCCCGCCTCGACAATCTCGTGCAGGTGGGACACAACGTGGAGCTAGGCGTGGACAGCTTGGTCGCCGGTCAGAGCGGTCTGTCCGGCTCATGCCGTGTCGGGCGAGGGGTGATGATCGGCGGACAGTCGGGTGTGGCGGACCACGTCGTCATCGGCGATGGCGTGGCGGTCGCGGCAAAAACCGCCGTGCTGCAAGATGTCGATGCCGGGCAAGTCGTCGCCGGCACCCCGGCGATGCCGATCGGACTTTGGCGACGGTTGGTCGCTGTCGAAAGTCGTCTTCCGGAAGTCTGGGTACGGTTGCGCAACCTGCTCGAACGAGAGCGCGACGGGAGTGGTGGAAATGGCAAAGGAGAAGGGGATCCATCGTGACTGAGACCATAGATATCGGGCGGATCTTGGAACTGATTCCCCATCGGTATCCGTTCTTGCTGGTCGATCGGATCGTCGAGATCGAAAGGCGGAAACGGGTCCAAGCGATAAAAAACGTCACGTTCAACGAACCGTTTTTTCAGGGGCATTTTCCGGGAGCCCCGGTGATGCCGGGTGTGCTGATCATCGAGTCGATGGCGCAGGCTGCCGCGGTCTTGATCCTGCTCGAGGTGGACGATCGCGACAAGAAGCTGGTCTACTTCACCGGAATCGACGAATGTCGCTTTCGACGGCCCGTGACGCCGGGTGACGTGCTGACGATCGACGTGGATGTGCAGCGTCTTAGGCCGCGGGCGGCCAAGGTGCGCGGTGTCGCTAGAGTCGACGGAGAACTTGCCGCCGAGGCCACACTGCTGTGTGCGATGATCGACCGCTAGCCGGATCGCTGATGAAAGTTCTCGTTCCCATACCCGAACCTAGCCGTCTAGCCGAAGACTTCGACTCGCCGGGCGTGTCGGCTCGTACGGACCGCATGCGGGGATCTTTCCATCGAGAAGAGGGATGGCTTCGCTCGTGCCGTGACGGTTTCGGTTCTCGGGTCGCGACCCGGCCGGCTCTTCGGCCGAAAGGAATGGCTCGTGCTCGAATGGACTGAGGGAATCGATTCCGCGGCTCGGGTGCATGCCGACGCGTGCTTGGGCGACGACGTGACCGTTGCGCCCTTCGCCGTGATCGGCCCGAAGGTTCGTATCGGCGAGGGAACACGGATCGGGCCGCATGTCGTCATCGACGGCGATACGACCATCGGTCGCGAGAATGTCATCTACCCCTACACGACGATCGGCTTTCCTCCCCAGGATCTGAAGTTCGCCGGTGAGAATACGCGCGTCGTCATCGGCGATCGCAACGTCTTTCGCGAGGGATGCCAGGTCCATTGCGGGACGGTCGGCGGACTCGGCGAAACGGTGATCGGAGACGATTGCTATCTCATGGTTCTTTCGCATATCGCACACGACTGTCGGCTCGGCGATCATGTTCTATTCGCCAACGCCGGAACGCTAGCCGGCCATGTCGAGGTCGATAGTCATGCCACCATCGGTGCCTACTCCGGTGTACATCAGTTCTGCCGCATCGGCCGGCATGCCTTTGTCGGCGGCTATTCGGTCGTCACCCGCGATGCGCTGCCTTATTGCCTCACCGTGGGAAACCGCGCCACCTGTTTCGGCCCGAATCGTGTGGGGCTACGACGTTCAGGGGTTTCGACGGATACGATCAAGGCGCTCGACCACGCTTGCCGGCTTCTTTTCCGGTCGGACAGAAAGCGGGAAGATGCTCTCGTCGAGATCGATGAACGGTGGGGACATATTACCGAGGTTTCTGAACTCGCCGACTTCGTGCGCACATCGACGCGCGGCGTCGCGCCCCTGCGCCTAGCGCAGAATCCGTAAAGGGGAGGTGTGAATGAACGCTTCTTCGCTGCGCGCCGGTGTCGTCGGCGTAGGCCATCTCGGGCGACATCATGCACG
>JALUUK010000235.1 GCA_027021395.1 Acidobacteriota bacterium | reverse complement strand
GAGGGGCTCAGTCGTTGGTCCGGCCAGTCACTTTCTCGAGTGGACTGAGCATCGGCGTCTGGGCAAAGTGCTCCTTCCACAGCCGGGGCGTCAGCAGGGCCACTTCAGAGGCTGGGTGACCGTCGACCCGCTGCAGCACATCGACGAGGTAGCGGTACGGTGAGACCCCCTGGAGCCGGCAGGTCTGCAAGAGGCTCTGCAGGATCCCCACATACTCCGCTCCCAGCTCCGTCCAGCAGAACAGCCAGTTCTTCCTGCCCAGCGTGATCGGGCGGATCTGGCGTTCGAGGTGGTTGGTATCGAGCGGCACACCCGGATGCCAGAGAAACACCTTCAGCTCCTCCCGCCGAGAAAGCGCGTAGTGGGCGGCCTTCGTGAAGGGGTTCGTCGGCAACAAAGCTCGCGCCTCGAGTTCCTTTTCGAGCCAGGCGAAAAACTCCTCGACCAGCGGCCGGCAATGCTCTGATCGTCGTTCCAGCAGCTTCGAGCCCTCCAGGCTCTTGCGCCGAAACTGCTTCTCCCGAGCGTACAGCTCGCCAATCAAATCCAGCGCCCGAGCGACCAGCTTCGGCTCGGCATCCTCGGCCTTCAGAAACTGACGCCGCGTGTGGGACCAGCACTGCGCTGCTGTCACCCGCTCCATCTGTCGCGCGTAGCGCTCATACGCAGAGTAGCCGTCGGTCAGCAGCACGCCTTCGTATGATCCCAGCAGATCGTGGACTACGTGATGGGCACGCGTCGCCATGAAGGGAAATACCACCTCCTGACGATCACCGTAGATCGGCCAGAAGTAGCCCGTTTTCATTCGACCCCGACCCTTGCGTCCTGCACGAATCGGCGTCTCGTCCATCGCGATTACCGCGCTTTTCAGAATTGATTGCTGCTGCGCCTCGAAGATCGGTTTCAGGAGATCCGCCGATCGGTGCACAGCCTCCGTCAGCGTCGATCGGGCCAGCCGAATGCCGGCTTCCTTCATCCGTTGATGCTGCCGGTAAAGCGGCAAGTGATACAGCAGCTTGTCGATCACCAGGCTCGCCAGCCAGCTCACGTCTGCCAGGCTCTTGCCCAGTACCGACGCCGGTGCCGCCTGGCAGCTCAATCGACCATCCGGCAGCTTGACAACGGGCCGCACGTACTTCAGCAACACATATGATACCGGCTGCTGCGCCAGCTTGTAGGTCACCTTCTCGCCGATGACCTTCGCGCCTTTGACCTTCGCATCCGGATTCTCGAGGACGATCTCTTCCACGGGCACCGAGTCATCGAAACGAAAACCGCAGTCTTCCTCTTCGGCTGCATCGTCTTGTTTCCGCGTGCGCTTGTGCTCCGCAACGGTGACCATCTCTTCTTGCTCAGCGGAATCCTCGGGACGGAATTCGTCGCCCAAACTCGCCTGTCGCGGGTCGGGCTCCACGATGCGCTTCTCCGATGTGCGGCCAAAAAACCTGTCCTGCAGCCACTTCACTCTGCGCTCCAACTCGTCGACACGGACGAGCAGAGCGACAACGTCCTGCAGCTCCAAAGACGCGGCTTTCTCCTCGAGAGTCATGTCTTGGTTTTTACCTCAAACATCGCTTCTTGCCAAGAGCGATTCCATCCAAAATCAGTCGAAATGCTTGCTCGCTCAGCTCCTGTTGTCTCGATCCAGAAGGAAGCTGAAAACGACCTCGCTCGAGGCGCTTGGCGAACAGACAGAATCCCGTCCGGTCCCACGTCACGAGCTTGAGGTAGTTGCCCCGGCGGTTGAAAAAGACGAAGAGGGTGCCTGAGAGCGGATCTTCCTCCAGCACGCTCTTGACCAGTGCAACGAGCCCATGTCGGGTAGACCGGGGAGATCGCTCTCCCCGGTCCCCCACAGAACCCGCCGTGCGGATTTCCCGCAACGGGCTCTTCGAGACGCTTCCGCTGACCCGGCTCAGACTCCTGGGTGCAAAGACACGGGGGTCGGGAGCTTGAACCACGACTGCTCGCGCAAATACGACCAGTGCGTTTTGCTTCGTTGGCTTCTACGACGAAGAATCTTGCGCCAGGAGCGCATCACGTCGTAGTGCACTGCGGCCAGTTTCCCGCAACAGTGCGGCAGCGCGAAGTAAGCATAGAAACCGCGAAGCATCACGGTCAGGTGTCGTTGCTGGTCGCGTACCTTCCAGTGCATGTGGTCCCAAAGCCAAGTCCGTACGCGTCGGCGAAAACGCCGCAGCACGGTGTCTGAAGGTAACCGGATCACGGCATACCGCCCACGTCGATCGACGCCACAAATGTGGCGGAAGCCGAGAAAAGTGAACTCCTCCGGTTTCTTGTCCACCTCAGCCAGTCGCTCGCGCGCAAATCGCCCGAACAGAATCCGTCGGGTTTTCTCTGGCGAGAGACAGAGGCCGAACTTGGCCATCCTCCCGGTGAGGGCTCGCTCGTATCGCTTCGCGTCCGATTCGTATTGGAAACACGCGACGAAATCATCCGCAAAACGAACCAGATACGCCGCCCCGCGACAGCGCCCCCTCACTATCCTCTCGAACCACAGGTCCAGAGCGTAGTGCAGGTAGACGTTCGCGAGGAGCGGGCTGATTGGCCCTCCTTGGGGCACTCCTTGATCCGTACGGACGACGACTCCGCCGTCCATGACACCGGCTCGCAGCCACCGGCTGATCAAGCGTATGATCGATCGGTCGACGATCCGCTCTGCAAGCATCCGCTTCAACCACGCATGGTTCACGCGGTCGAAGTACGACTTGATGTCCGCGTCATGAATGTGCATCACTTTGCCGGCGATCAGGTGCCCCCGAAGTGTGCGCAAGGCATCGTGGGCCTTGCGTCGAGGCCTGTATCCGAACGATGTGTCGAGAAAGTCTTCCTCGAACACTGCGCTCAGCACACGGGCGACCGCTGCTTGGAGCAGTCGATCCTCGACGGTTGGAATGCCGAGGGGGCGGGTCTTTCCCCGCCCCTTGGGAATCTCCACGCGACGCACCGGCG
>JALUUK010000234.1 GCA_027021395.1 Acidobacteriota bacterium | reverse complement strand
CTGTGTCGGCGGTTCGATTCCGTCCCTGGGCACCATGTCCGTCTTTCTCGCCACCGGACCGACGCCTCTCGACAGCAGTTGTCGCCAGCACTGTCGGCGTTCGCGAAGTCGAAGGGCTTTCCGCCCCGACACCTTGACGTCCACCGCGTTGTCCGACCAACTTGTCGGTACTACGGACGCCTCCTCTTGCGGGGACTGCGCCGGGAAGGGCGCGGCCGCCTCTTCCGTCCGGCACGAGCCGTCTCGCGGGCACCGGCCATCCCCGTCACGAGTTGTATCGCTGAGCCCATGAACGCCTCCGAAGCATTTTCCCGTGTCAAGATCGATGCCCTTCTCAGGGATGTCGGCTGGAACCTCACGGACGGCGTCAGCGTGCTGTTCGAGCACACGCTGCCCGACGGCTCCCGCGCCGACTACGTTCTTTGCGATCGTGCCGGCCGTCCGCTGGCCGTACTGGAAGCAAAGCGCGCGAGCATCGACCCGATCACAGCGGAAGGCGAAGGGCGACACTACGCCGAGCAACTCGGCGTGCCGTTCGTCTTTCTGTCGAACGGCGAGGAAGTGTGGTTTCTCGACCGCGACGTCGACGCCCATGCGCGCCGAGTGGCGACCATCTTCTCGCAGGAGGATCTCGAAACGCGGGCGGCCGTCAGGAAGGTCCGCACCGACCCGTTCAGTGTCCCCGTCGACAAGGCCATCGCCGGACGTGGCTACCAGATCGCGTGCATCGACACACTGTGCCGGGAAATCGCGCGCGGGCGGCGCAAGCTCCTCGTCGAGATGGCTACCGGCACCGGCAAGACGCGGATGGCCGCCGCTTTCATCAAACGTCTCTTCATCGCCGGGCAGATCACCCGGGTGCTGTTCCTGGTCGACCGTATCGCCCTCGCTGCCCAGACCGAGGACGCATTCACCGATCATCTGCGCGACTATCCGTGCTACATCCTGCGCCCGGGTCGTAGCATCGATCACGCGAAGCGGGTGACGATCGCCACGCTGCAAACGATGATCAACGAGTACAGCCGGTTTTCCGCAGGCTATTTCGATCTCGTGATCACCGATGAATGCCACCGCAGCATCTACGGCAAGTGGAGTGGGGTGCTGAAGCACTTCGACGGCATTCAGCTCGGTCTCACCGCTACCCCTTGCGTGGCCGCCGATGCCGACAAGCTGCCCGATCCCGAGGACGGCTTCTTCATCCGCGACACGCTGCGTTTCTTCGAACTGGAAGCACCTACTTTCCGCTACACGCTGCGCGAGGCGATCGAGGACGGCTACCTCGTACCTTACCGCATCTACAAGGCGATGACCGTCAAGACCGCCGCCGAGGGCGGGTTTGAGGTTCACCGTGACGAACTCGACTGGTCGGCGATGGATGCGGAGACGCGGGCGGAGTTCGAGAAGCTGTTCGGCGACCACGACACGATCACGGTCGATCCACGATTGCTTGAGCGTCGCTTCACCATTCCCGAACGCAACCGCGCCATCGTACGCGAGCTCCGCGACGTGCTGGAGAAAGGCTTCGAGGGTTCGGACGGTATCCGCCGCATACCGCAATGGGGCAAGACCATCGTCTTCGCCGTCACCAAGAAGCACGCGGAGACCCTGGCCCTGATGCTCGACCAGCATTTCGCCGACCGCAAACCGCACCCGACGATACGGTATGCCGATTTCGTCGTCAGCGACATCGGCGGCGGTCCGGCGCCGGACGCCGCGGATCTCATCCGGCGCTTCAAGCAGGAGGAGTACCCGCAGATCCTGGTCAGCGTGAACATGCTGGACACCGGCTTCGATTGCCCGGAGGTCGTCAATCTGGTGATGGCCCGCTTTACCCGTAGCGCGATCCTCTATCAGCAGATGCGCGGCCGCGGCACCCGGCGGGCGGACCACATCCGCAAGAGCAGCTTCACCATCTTCGATTTCGCCGGCGTCACCGACTTCCACGGTGACGACGACGAGAACATTCCGGCGGACTTCGTTGTTTCCCGCAGCACCGCCGCCACGCATCCCAGTCCGCGCAGACTTCTCACCCTGGACGTCGACGACCACATCGATCCGGCGAGCCGGGACTGGGTGACGCTCGACGAGCACGGTCGGATCGTGCGCAGCGGCGAGCACGAAGCGCGGGCGGCAGCGCTGGGTCTTCGTTTCGAGGCCTGGCTCGCCGAGCAGGACTTCGACGCCGAGCAACGACGCTGGGCACGAATGATCGAGAGCTACCTCAAGGCCAACGTCATGACGCTGGATGGTTTCCGGGACTACGACTTCGACGAACATCCCTTCCGCACTCTGGGCGGCTACGATCGGGCACTTCGGGTGTTCGGTGGTGAAGACGCCCTCGAGCGGCTCCTCGCGAGCCTGAACGCGGCGGTCTTCCCCGCACCCGGTTCGGATATCCCGGCCAGCGCCGGCGACCGTCCCGTTTCTTGATCCGGAGACCCGCGAGATGCCTCTGACGCCCGAGCTCAGGCACGCCGTCGACCAGATTCGCGATTATCTCTGGGCCGGTGGCTATCCCGACCCGATGCAGAATGCGGAGCAGCTCAGCTTTCTCTTCTTCTTCTATCTCTTCGAGAGTGCCGATGCCGCCCGCCTGCGCGCAGCGCGCCGCCCCGGTGCACCCCCCTACACCAGTGTCTTCGCGGGCGAATGGACACTTCGCAATCCGATCAACGCGCGCGCGGGCGAGACCACGGTCCCGTGCGACCGGCTGCGATGGAGCTCCTGGGCCAGGGCCCTCAACGGCGACCGGCTGGTCACGTGGGTCAGGGACGAGGTCTTCCCATTTTATGCCGAAGTCGCGGGCAACGGCCCCACCAACTTCATGGAAGGGGCACGCCTCACCATCGACGAGCCGACCGTGCTCACCCAGGTGGTGTCCAAGGTCGACGAGCTCCGGCTGGAGCGGATGGATGCCGACACCAAGGGCGATCTCTTCGAGCACGTCCTACGGCAGACCCGCCAGGCGGGCGAGC
>JALUUK010000233.1 GCA_027021395.1 Acidobacteriota bacterium | reverse complement strand
ACGGCGGGGCTGCATCTGGGAAACCAGACCAACGACGAAGTCAAGGCCAAGATGGACTGGGCCGCCGCCAACGGATTCAACGCCGTGGAGATCACGGCCGAGTGGCCGTCCATCGAACCGCTGCACGACGCGCACGACTGGAGTCGGATCGACGACCTGATGGACTATGCGGCAGCGCATGGACTGTACGTGTTGCTCTTCATCGACGCGACGAGGGCCCCGTCCTGGTTCGGCGATGAGTTGCACCCGGGGGCGGTGTTCGAGACCTACGTCGCCGATCCCGAGGCCCATCCCGACATGACGATGGGCAGACTCGCCGTCGAGGGCTGGATCTCGATCCCGAACTTCTATCACCCTGACTACTGGCTGGAGGCGGACGAGTTCTTCACTGCCGCCATCGGTCGTTTCAAGACCCATCCGGCGCTCTTCGGATACGATCTGGGCCTCTTCACGAGCGGCGAGTACAACTATCCCGGTGGAACGGCCTACGGAATCGCCGGTTTTTCCGACTACTCGGACTACACACGCGGGCTCTACGGCGACCCGCCGCTTCCTTTCGTGGAGTTCAGCCAGCCCGGTCCCGACACGCGTCCGGAGTGGTTGGACTGGATGCGCTATCGCATCGACAAGAAACGCGAAGCGCTGGATCACTTCGGTGCGCTGATAAAGGATCTGGATCCCGACCACGTGCTGATCGCGTGGACGGGGGACTCGCCGCTGTGGGGGGGGTGGGACAGCGGCTTCATCGCCGAGGCCAGCGGTGCCGACTATCCGTACCTGCTGACGAACCCCTACTTGGACATCATCCGTGGTGCTCCGCAGGTCACGCCGAACCTTTTCGAAGTGATCGACGGAGATCTGTCGGCGGTGCCGTACCTCCTGCTGGCATCGATCCGGGCAGTGCGCAACCACGGGAAGCTGTTCCTGCTGCAGACCGAGCGCGCGGTCAACAGCGAAGCCGAGAACGTGACGAGCAAGATCGCTCCGTGGGTGGACGCGTTTCATGCTCTCGGTGCCCAGTTCGTTTGGTGGGAAGAACCGGAAGGGAATCGGGACTACGCCGGCGAGTGGACGCCGGCCGAGAAGACCGAAGTGGTCTCTACGCTGGAACTGGGCGATCGGCCAAGGGCAGGGCGCGCGACGGGCGCCGACTTCGTCTTTGTCGATCTGCCGTTCGAAACGGCGAAGTTCTATGCTGACGAGTCCTACAATCTCATGTTCGCCGCGGAGCAGATTCAGGCGTTCCTCGACGCCGGATTGCCGTACGCCACACTGAGCGAAGAGGAGATCCTGGCCGATCGGACGTTGTTGGACAGGTACAAGGCGGTCGGCTTCTTCCTTCCGCTCGCCTATGACCTGCTGGCACCGCCCGAGCTGAAGGCCATCATCGCCGATTTTGAGGCGGATGGTGGCACAATTTGGCGTGGCGACCCATTGAACGGCTTTCTCTATGCGGGAAGCGGTTACGCCGACACGTCCTACCTCGATTCCCTGCGGACGTTCTACGATGTGCATGGACTTGCGCGTCACCGCTACTCCGGCTACGGCTTGCAGGTCTGGGGAGATAGCCCCTACGTTTTCGTCCTCTCCCGATCGGGAGATTTTTCCGGCGTGTTGGAGGTCAGCATTCCCGGCTGGGGTCTCCCAGAAGGGCCCGCCGAGTTCGTCGAGATCAACAGCGGTCGTCACGAGCAGCCTGAGGTGGTGGGCGACACGATGAAGCTGGAGATCACAGTGGTGGAGGGGCAGCCGTATCTGTTCATGCTCGATGGCGATCTGTGCCACATTGAAGACCTCGCGCTCACGAAGGACGAGAGCCGGAATACCGTGCACCTAGAGTGGGGCGACGTCGCAGGGTTCGAGACCTACCCAGTGAAGCGAGCGCTCGGTCCTAGGCCCGAGGACTTTGACGAGGGGAGCAGCACGACCGTGCCGGTGTCGGAGTACGACGACGTAGGGGCACTCGACGACGGCGTCAGCTACTTCTACCTGGTCCGGAAAGCCTGTCCGCAGCCTTAGCCCGAAGTTTCGGTACCGAGTGCGCATGCTTCGTTCGAAATCGGTGGGATCCCGTCGGTTTGGAGTGTTGCGTTGTCGGGTACCCGATCTTCCGCATCCGATTCCAGCCAAAAGCCACCAAGCCGAAAAGGGGAGCAAGGGCGGCTCCGGTGCATGCCGCGGAATCAGATTCGAGTGATGGAGCTTTCGAACGGAAGAAGCGCATGCTTGCACGCCCTAGGCCGAAGTTCCAGACAAATTTGATCGAAAAGTGAGGATAAGTCATCTTCTTCGGGGGATTTAGGTGTTTTTCGTTTAATCTTGTGTACCCATGTATTTCTTTCGTAACTGCTTGACGCCTAGCTAGAACACGGCTATGCTGTGGCCATGTACATCGAGCGCGTTCCGAATCGCAACTCCCCTCCTGCGGTCCTGCTGCGTGAGTCGTATCGTGAGGATGGCAAGGTCCGCAAACGAACCATCGCCAACCTGAGCAAATGGCCGGATCATCAAGTGGAAGCCTTGCGCGCCGTGCTGCGTGGCGCGCCGGCAGTGACCCATTTGGCCGACGCATTCGAGATTGAACGCAGCCTTCCTCATGGTCATGTGGCGGCGGTGCTGGGATGTATTCGGCGCTTGCAAGTCGATCGTGCGATCTCCTCTCGAAGATCGCGTTCCCGCGATCTCGTCGTGGCGATGATCGCTTCGCGAATCATCGCGCCGGCATCGAAGCTGGCAACGGCCGCAAGTCTAGGTGCCGCTTGCCGGAACACGTTGAGTGACGAACTGAGCCTTGGTGATGTCGACGAGAACGAACTCTACGAGGCGATGGACTGGCTTCTTCCGCGCCAGAAGAAAGTGGAGAAGGAACTCGCACGGCGTCATCTCGAGGACGGCTCGCTCGTGCTCTACGACTTGACCTCCTCATACTTCGAAGGTCGGCATTGCCCTCTGGCGAAATTCGGTCATTCGCGGGACGGA
>JALUUK010000232.1 GCA_027021395.1 Acidobacteriota bacterium | reverse complement strand
GGCCGGCTTGAGATCTCCGTGAACGATGCCCGCCTCATGCACCGCGGCCAATCCGGCGCAGATCTCTCTCGCCAAACGCACGATGCCTTTTTTTCTCAGCCCGCCCGTCCAGCGCAGCACCGTCCCCAGGTCGGCGCCGGCGACGTATTCCAGCGAGATATAGCGCCGCGAGTCGATCTCTCCGATATCGAAGGTTCGGCAAACATTCGGATGGGAAATCGATCGCGCAAGACGAACCTCGCCTCGAAAACGCTGAGCCACGGCAGAATCGACGGCCGTATCACCCTTGAGAAACTTCAATGCCACCGTCAACCCGAGTTCTTGATCGTGCGCCTCGAAGACTTCGCCCATTCCCCCGCCCCCGAGTCGCCCGAGAATCAGGAAACGCCCCCCGAGCACCTGACCGACGACGAGATCACCGGCTCCGCCGGACCAGAGGGAGGCGCGAGAGTGCGATACCGGCGTCGACGCCGAAGACTTCGCGGCGGCATGAGGCTCTTTGACGATGACCGTAGGAGACTCGCCGACGCCGTCCTGCGAAAGCAGCGGGCAATCCGCGCGGGAGTGCGGACATCGATCGAGCGGAGTGCGCTCTCGACGGCCGCAAAGATCGCAAACGAACGTTTTCGTCATTCGAGATAGAGAGGAGCGAACTTCGCGCGAAGCTGCCGCATCAACGGGTCCGGCGAGAGCGACTCGCCCGTCACATGATCGAGCAACTCGCGTGCGTGGAAACGCTGCCCGTGGGCGTGAATCTTCCTGCGCAACCAAGAGAGCAGCGGGGCGAAGTCTCCCGCCGCAAAACCGGGCTCTAGCGGACCGATCGAGCGTTCCGCCGCTTCGATGAAATGGGCGGCGTAGAGATTGCCCAGAGTGTAAGTCGGGAAATAGCCGATCATTCCCGCACTCCAGTGGATATCTTGCAGTACGCCGTCGGCATCGCTAGACGGAGTGATCCCGAGATACTCCTCGTAGCGCCGATTCCAGGCGGAGGGGAGATCCTCTACCGGCAGATCCCCGGAAACGAGCGCCTGTTCGAGTTCGAAGCGAATCATCACATGCAGGTTGTAGGTGACTTCATCGGCTTCGACACGAATCTGCGATGCGCGAACGTCGTTCACCGCGAAGTAGAAATCATCGAGATTCACATCCGCTAGGCAGTGCGGAAAGTACTCGCACGCAATCGGCAATGCGTACTGCCAGAAACCGCGACTTCTGCCGACGGCGTTTTCCCAAAGACGCGACTGCGACTCGTGAATTCCTAGAGAAACCGCCTCACCCCGAGGACAAGCATAGTGGGCGGGATCGAGTCCTTGCTCATAGAGTCCGTGCCCGGCCTCATGCATCACACCGAAGAAGGCCACACCGAAAGCATGCTCGTCGTATCGCGTCGTCAGACGGTGATCATGCGGTCCGAGCGCGGTGCAAAAAGGATGCACCGAAGCGTCCAATCTTCCGCGCGAAAAGTCGAAGCCGATCGCCTCGGCCATCCTCCGAGCGAACCGTTCCTGCTCGGCGATGGAGAATCGACCGGTCAGAATCGATGCATCGGGCCTCCGGCGGCTTGCGAGGATTTCCGCGACGAAGGGCAGAAGTTCCACCTTGAGCGCATCGAAAACCGCGGTCACCTCGCTGCTGCGCATTCCCGGCTCAAACTCATCGAGCAGCGCATCGTAGGCCGTTTCGTCGAAACCCAACGCGTTCGCTTGCTGCAGTCGAAGCTCGAGGAGCTTTTGCAGATGCGGCGAAAAGCACTTGAAGTCGTCATTCGCGCGAGCTTCGATCCATGCTTGTTGTCCCGTCACCGAAGCTCGTGTCAATTCGATCACGAGTTTTTCGGGAACGCGGCGCATTCTGTCGACCTGTCGTAGAGCCTCACGCCAAGTCGTGCCGGTCGGGTCATCTTCGCGAGCTTTCGCATCGGCTGCGAGAAGCTCTATGGCGTCGACGAACCACGATTCGAGGTACTTCCGATGCACCTCCCCAGCAAGCCAACCGACCTGCTCAGCCCGATGCGCGCCGCCCTTGGCCGGCATATGTGTGCGCTCATCCCACTCCAGGGCGGCGGCGGCCGATCGAATCAGGGCGATCTCGGCGAGATGTTTTTGGGCTCTATCGGCGATGCTCTCCATCAGGGTGGTTTCCTCTCGTCACATCGGCTGAAGATTCTACACGTGCTTCGGCGAACGATCGCCTGCTACCTGCGAAAGTAACGACGAAGACGCGCGAGCCCCTCAGTGATGACGTGCTCGCTCTTGCAGAAGGCCCAGCGCACCATGCAGCGCCCTTCCTCCCGGTGAACGTAGAATGCGCTCGGGGGAATGGCGGCAACGCCCGCCTTTTCCGGAAGCATACGACAAAACGCCACATCGTCATCGAATCCCAGCGGTCGGATATCGGTCAATACGAAGTACGTCGACGCACTGGGATAAACGAGCAATCCCAGTTCCTCCAGACCCTCGCAAAGCAGATCCCGCCGCTTCCGATAGGTCTCGCGAAGAGATTCGAAATAGCCATCGTTCATTCTCAGGGCTGTGGCCATCGCGTATTGAAGCGGTGGAGCCGTGCAGAAGGTCACGAACTGATGAACCGTGCGCAGCGCCCGAGTCAGTTCGGGCGCGGCGCAAGCATAGCCGACCTTCCAACCCGTCAACGAAAACGTCTTGCCGGTAGACGAAATCGTCACGGTCCGTTCACGCATTCCGGGCAGCCCGGCCATCGAAACGTGCTCGCCTTCGTAGACGAGATGCTCGTAGACCTCATCGGTGACGGCCGTCAGATCATATTCGCGGCAAAGTGCGGCGATGAATTCCAGCGTCTCGCGATCGAAGACTTTGCCGGAGGGATTGTGCGGTGTGTTGATCAAGATGATCTTCGTTTTGTCCGAAACGGCTTCGGCTAAAGCGCTGCGGTCGACGGAGAAATCCGGTGGTCGAAGGGTGACCGCCCGCTCGACCGCGCCCGCCATGGCGATGCTCGCA
>JALUUK010000231.1 GCA_027021395.1 Acidobacteriota bacterium | reverse complement strand
ACTTCCACGCCCGGATTCTCGACCGCGAGATGCGCTGTCTTTCGGATCTCGGACGATACGAAGAACTGCTGGAGATGTTGCGCTCTTATCGGGTGCGCTACGATCCGAACAGCTTCAGCCGCGACGTGTGGCCGCTGATGAAGCTCGGGCGAGTCGATCAGGCTCGGCAGGCCGTCGAGCGCGCCCTAGCTACAGGCGATCCGATCGAAGAGATCATCGCGCGCAACGGATTGTGCGCCATGGACGGCTATCCGGCTTGTCTGGCCATGCTCGACGCCGTCCGCAAGCACGATCTGCCCCCGGGACTCGCCTTGAGAAACGCCGCCATCGCGGCGATCCAAGTTGGAAAACTAGAGCAAGCGGAACGCTTCCTGATCGAATCCACCGAAAACCCCGACCCGAACATCAACCCTTGGCGCGATCTGGCCGAACTCTATTCTCTCGAAGGTCGCTTGACTGAAGCCGTCGATGCCGCCAAGCGCATGGTCGAGTTTTCGCGATTCGTCCCGCCTCAGCAAAGACAGTACAGCGCCGCAGAAGAGTTGATCACCTCCGGGTTGGTTCTCTACCTCGCCGGCTATCCCGACCAAGCCTTGTCCGCCACGACCCGGGCTCTTGCCGAACCCGATCGCGCGGCGCGCTGGTCCGGCTCGCAGGCGGAGATCATGTCCGAAGGCTCGCTTCTCGACCGAGCCTTGCGACTGACTCTCTCGCGCATGAGAAGCGAGGTGGCGGCGCTTCTTCCTCTTCACGAGAAACCCGCCGCCTGGCTCGAAGCGAGAAAGATCGAGGCCTCCGCTTGGGCGAGCGGGCGACGAGTCTTGCCCGTCGTACTCGAAGGCGGCCTGCGTTCGCGCAACCCGGCGGAAGACCCGCTGCGACCGGAACTCGACGGCGCACTGTGGCTGCTGCTCGATGCCGTCGAGGTCTTCGGTCCGGGACCGGCACGCGGGTTGGTCAGCGAAGAACTCGCGCGTGTCGGCAAAGCGCCGACACCCGTTCCGCGCTCGCTGCTGCTTGCGCGACTCGCCGCCTTGGAGGTCGAGATCGAGTGGCAGCTCGGACGCTACGAATCCTGTCTCGATGCCGCCGAACGCAGCCTCGACAAACTCCCGGCGGCGGACGTGATGCTGCGAGCGCGAATTCACGCGCGTCGCGCCGATGCGGCGCGACGACTCGGTCGCCTCGACATCGCTTGGTCGTCCTACGGTCGCGTGCTCGAGCAAGCGCCGGTGCTGCTGCGCCACCTCGACCTCTCCCTGCCCGTCGACCTGCGGGGAAGCGAAACCGTGGCCCTCGATGCAGGCCGCTTCCTGCTATCCACGCCGCGCTTTCACCGGCAACGAGCAAGCCCCTTCATCTTGCGTGCCCGAGACGAAATCCTGTGCCTCGAAGGACCCGGCGGAACGCGCTTGGTCTGCGCCAAAGACCCCGGCAAGAGCGATCGACGAAAAGTCCAAGCGGACGCGGCGGACCCTCTCGTCCCACCACCGATTGCCATGCCTCAAAGCAGCGCGCTGGCTTCCCCGGCGGCGCGCATCGCTTGGGAAATGATCACGCGCTTCTCGGCTCCGCGAGTCGACCTCACCCACTCGGATATCCGCTCTCTCGACGGCTCGCCGGTGACGCGCCGCGGACTCGACATGGAAAGCCTCGACGGCGTCCTGCGCTGATCTGCGTTCTTGATTGCGAAAAACTCCGATTCCGTCGGCCGCGCTGCAAACGAACCCGGCGCGAAATCGCAGCTAGTCGTCGTCGTCGAGCCATTGGCGCCAGGAACCGGAACCACCGCGCTCTTCTTCTTCCTCGAAACGACGTCGGAGATCTCGGCGACCCTCCGAGTCGCCGCCACCTTGCTTCCTCTTCTTCATGCGCGGGCGTGCAGCGGTCTCTTTGTATTCCTCCATCGGAGGCATCTCTTGAGGAGGCCCGCCGGGACGCGGAGGTCGCGGCGCACCCCCTGCCGGCCTCGGCCCGCCACGGGGAGGACCGCTGCCCGAGCGCGGCGGAGGCGCCCCACGATCACGCGCCTCGCTGACGGCCAACGGCCGGCCGCCGAAATCGCGGCCGTTCAGCGTCGCCGCAGCCTTGGCTGCGTTCTCGTCCGTCGTATACGAAACGAAAGCGAAGCCGCGCGGCCGACCGGTTTCGCGATCGAGCACGATATGCACGTCGGCAACGTCTCCTATCTCGGAGAAGACCGCGCGCAACTCATCTTCGGTCGCTTTGTAAGGGAGGTTTCCTACGAAAAGACGCTTGCCCATGTTCCGTCGAGCGGCCTAGAAGCCGCTTTCTCCGGAAGCCCCGCACCACCGCTGCTCCGGCCGAATCCACTCACTCGGCCCGGTTTTCGGCTGGCGTGACTCCCCATGCCCCGAACAATCTAACCCGGAACCCCCCTCCAAGTCCAGTCCTCCCGGCTCGTATCCGTCCGCTCCTGTCCGAAAGCGAGAAAGACGCTCGATATTTCCGAGCAGCGAGTGAAAGATCCGCGTACTTTTCCCCGTGTCAATAATTGACAAAAAAGAGACTCCATGATTCCATCAGGCATGAAAGAAACTCGGCCCGGCTCAGACAAAGAGGATGGCGATGCGGCTTCACGGCGCCTGCAAGCAGAACTCGACCTGAGCGAGTCGCAGGTTGCCCGCTGGTCGGAGTTGCTCGGAGTGCCGGTATCCCGCGACTTTCTGCTCGATGTGGGCGCAGCCGGCCTGCCGTGCGACATCGAAGCCTTTCTCCCTTTCTGGAAATCGACGGGACTTTCGCTCGACATCATCCGAGAAGCGGCCGCCGCTCCCGACCCCCACCCCAAAGCGAGTTCCGGCTCCGATCGGAGAGAGGGCCGCCCTCCGGATCGCAGCAGGGCCCGACTCGCCGCCTCCCTCGCGCTCGCCACGGCGGCGAAGGCCTACGAGGGGGACCGGCCGGAGGACTACGCCGAGGGCCTGCTCGCCGCCGCGCAAGCCTGCCTGCGAGTGCCCATGTGGCGATTCGCCCGCGAATTCGCCGAAGCAGCGATCGAAACGAAGGCTCTTTCGGCAACGCAAAACGCAGCGGCGGTCTTCACCGTGGCCGAAGCTCTGCTTCACGGAAACCGATTCGTGATGGCCCGCTCGACCCTAGACGCCATTTCGGACGAGGTTCTGGAAAATTGCGCGGAACTCCACGTCGAAGTCCTGCACGCCCGCGGACAATGCCTCTATGCGGAAGGAGAGCACCGCCCTGCGCTCGATGCGATCGTTCGTTCCTTGCACCTCACGCCGGAAGACTCCCTCGAAGTGCGCCTCGAAGGACTGGCCCTGCTCGCACGCATTCTGATGGAAGCCGGCGAAGTGCAAGCGGCGGAATCCAACATCGCTTTGGCCGTGGACCTGAGCAAGGCGGTGCCGGGACACCATGCGCTCGCCGATCTTCAAGCCCTGCAAGGGCGCATCTTGTTGCGCCTAGGGCGCGAAGAGGACGCACGCGAGGCGCTGCTGTCGGCGCTGATGCTATCTGAGGCCGGCACCTGCTTCGAAGCCCAGCTCGGCATGTTCGAATGGGAAACCCGGCAGGGCGACCGGTCGACGGCGAAGCCATGGGAAGAGCGCATCGCCGAGCACTTCGAGCACCACTCCCTTCCACCGCATCGACATCGTGAGTGGCGGAAGATACGAGCGAAATGCCGGGGAAAGCTGAACGAAATGGGCGACGAGAAAAACGAATCATGAGACCCGCAGCCCTGGGATTATTTGACACTCCGTCGCCCACCATCGCCTTTCGGCCGGCTCGAGCGGATCACCTCCGAGGAAGGGACTAGCCATGGCGGATACGACATCGACCCGAAACCGCCCGGAAATCGCTCTTTTTCGCTCGATGCGCCGCGCCATCGGAGCCACCCAGCAAGAACTCGCAGACTGGTCTGCCGACTCGGGGCTCGACCTCAGCCGTGATTTCGTCGCCAACCTGGAAAACGCGGGCCTTCCGGGTACCGTCCGTAAGTTCCTCGCCTACTGGAACGTCACCCGCTTCGACATGGAGCTACTCGCCGAGCAAGCCCTGATCGACCACCTCGATCGCCCGCCGGAGCGCTCGCCGGACGATGTGCTCGACGAGTGCCACAAGCTCACCGTCCGCGGCAACCCGCGGGCCTCCCTTTCGCTTGCTCTGTCTGCAGCCCATGCCGCCAAAGAAAACGAAGACCCTCGCGGGCATGCACGCTACATGATCGCGGCGGCGACGGCGGCGGTCCACCTCGGGCAGTGGCGTTATGCCCGAGACCGCGCCGAACTCGCGCTCGAAAGCGGTGCGCTCGACCTAGAAGATCAAGCCCTCGCGCGCTTCACCATGGCCCACGCCCTCTTTTCCGGAGATCGAGAACGCTCGGCGCTCAGCGTTCTCGAAAGCATCGATCACCCGATCCTCGATGCCTACCCTTCGATCCGGGGCATGGTCCTTTTCCTCAAAGGACAGTGCCATTACGTCCTAGACGAGCATCGCAAAGCCCTCGTGTCTTTCGACCATGCCCTTCGCGTCATCGAAGATGGTTCCTACTACCGTTTGAGCATGGCCGCATCCGGACGGGCCAAGACCTTGATGGCCTTGGGCCGGCTGGAGGAAGCCACGAGGGCTGCGCAGGATGCCGTGCGCTACGCCGACGACTCCGGCAACCCCCAAGTGCGTTGCGGTACCCACATCACGCTGGCGAAATCCTTCGTCAAAGCCGGCAAGATCAAGGCCGCAAGAGAAGTCCTCAGAGTTGCGGAAGCGCTGGCCCTCGAACACCGCTTCGACCACCTCCTCGTCCACGTTCGCATCGTGCTCTTCGAGATCAAGATCCTCAACGGCCCGCACCACTCCATGGCCGGAGACATTCAGCGCATCCGCAAGGAAATGCGCCGCTCGAAAGTATCCCGCGAACTCGTCACGTACTTCGACAACCTCCTCGCCCGCCACCCCCAACCCTGAACTAAGGGAATGGCTCGTTCCATGTCTTCTGCTCGATAGAATCTTGATCTTGAGATTTCCTTCGCTTAGCTAGGTCTTCAATGCAAGCGCTCCAGCGATCTCACGACTTCACGGTCGTAGAGGCTGGTGAACGTCTGCGCGATGGTATTCGGGTGCATTCGCGAGAGGGGGATATTGCGGTCGTCGCCCATGCGGACGGGCTCGCCGATGAAGAGGTGTCTTCTCCCCATCGAGCGGTCGACCCGAGCGGCGCGCCTCGATTCAAGCCGATACCATGGCGGTTGGCGGCAGCCGATGACTCCGAACGGGGATTGAACGAAACGGAGTTGAAGTGGTACGTCCGCCGGTGTGGAAGCGCATGTAGCCTGGTGGCTGCCCCGGTCTTCAAAACCGGTCGCCCCGTCGGTCGCGCCGGCGGGGGGTGGGTTCGATTCCCACACGCTTCCGCCATCCGTGCTCGAAAGTGCTCCTAGCGACGGCCTTCGGGATCGTGGCCGGGCGGATCTTCGTCGGCGTTGAGCGCGGGCGGGGAATCGGGCGGGGGCGCATCGGCTTGCCCCTCGGGGAGATCGGGAGGAGGAGATGCGACCGGCGGGGTTGCCGGTGTGACGTCGCGCATGGGATGCGCGGCGGACCCGGTCAACGGCCTCGACCCGGAGGTCGGGGCCGCCGCACCGCCACCATCGGGAAAAGACGATCGGCGAGCCAAGAGCAGTCCACCGATTCCACCGAGCGTGCTCCAAAATGCGGCACCGGCGAAGTTGATGACCACCTCCTTCAGGACGGCCATGAAGGGCGATGCCGAGCGCTGAGCCTCGGCCATCCCCTGCAGAAACTCGCTTCCGCCCCGCACGGCCTCTTCTTGCAGCCATTGCCCGAGCGCGCTGAAACCGAGGAGCACGACGACACCGTCGAATATCGCGAAGAAGACCCCCGCCACCAAACCGGCGACGAGACCGGCCATGGCCCCCACGTCGGCACCGGGACACCGGCCCGCGTTTGCGGCGCTTCGCGCCGTCCAGACTCCGGCGATCAATCCCGGCAGCACGAATTCCACGGGAAAGCAGAAACAAGCCACGATGGCGGGCACGCAACAGCAGACGATGCTGAGCGGCCCCCCGATCAGGCCGCTCAGCAGAGCGGGCCTAGCCCAATGAATTCGATCGTCCATGACCCTACCCTCGGCTCCCGGCGTATGCGACGTCCGTCGATCGGCATATCGGCGATCGGAACGTCTTCGAACGATGCGGCTCAAGCGATCTCGCCGCGTATCTTGATCACGAGACGCCGCAAAAGTTGCAGCGCTCGGCGGAGTGTACGACATTTCTTCGGTGAGTTCGTCCACCGACAGTCATTTCTATCGCTTCGCCTGCGGCGTCGTGGTGCCGCTCGCCGTCCTGTCGACCAGCCTCTTGCGATCGTATCACCAAGTGCACGAAGTGGGACTGGACGTCGATGCCTTGTTTCGAGGCGGTCTATTTGGAACACCGCTCTTTCTTTTGGTGCTCGCCGTCGGTGCCTTGCATCTGATTTCGAGGAGGCGCGGACACGACCTCTTCCGGCCGATGGACGAGGCCATCGCCGAGGAGATCCGGGCTCACCCCCGCTTACCTTCCCTCTGGCCCATTCTTTTGGCATTGATCTTCGAGAAATGGATCACGGTCTGGGCCTATCAACGGCTTTCGATCGCTCTCGACGCTTCCGGTCCGGCCGCCGAATTGGCGGATCACCGCTTCCGATTCCTCTCCGGATGCGTGTTGCTGGGGGTCTGCCTCTTTCTGCTGCCCGTGATGCGGCAGACGCGGCCGCGTCTTCTGCGGGTGCTCGAATGGAATCGCCTTCCCGTGGCCGTCCTCGTGACGGGCGCGGCGCTCGCGGCGACTCTCGCTGCGGCCTGGCTGGTGAGCCTATCGGCGGCCCGCGACAGCCTCACCGAGATCACCTGGTCCATCGGGCATTTTCCGGAGGGTATCGTCGCCACGGCCATCGCCGGTCAGGGCATGCGGGCTGCGAGCGAAGAACTCTTCTTTCGAGGCCTGCTGCAGATCACCTTGATCCGAGTCCTCATCGAAGCGGGGATGAGCGAGGGCAGACCGGTTCGAGTTCTGGGAATCCTGGTCATCTCGGCGGGCTTTTCGCTCGAACATCTCGCGGCCGCGTTCTCCTCCGACGACGCGCTTCGCTCACTGCTTTTCGTGTTTTCGATGTCCGCCGCGCTCGGCATTCTGCTCGAAGTCTCTCGCAGCCTCTACTTGGCATTCTTCGCCCATGCGGTGATCAACTTGCTGCTGTCGGAACTGATCCCGCTTCCGCTGCTCGACGATGGGCGCAACGTGCTCGGAGCCAACGCGCTCGTCGCTATCTTCTTGCTGCTGGTTTTCGTGGGAGTCACGCTGCTGCACGCGATCAGAACGCGACGCTGAAGCCCTCGTTGGTGAAGCCGAGTTCGGCTTGGAGAACCCCGAAGCAGGCCAAAGTGCATCCAAGCGCGCCGTCCGTCTCTTCGCCGAGCCTTTGCGCGCGTTCGACTCCGACGCGCATCTCGGGCGGCCACCGGACTCCGGGAAGATCCGCAACGAGCGACCAACCGGAACCCGACCGTGCATTCTCGCTTCGCACGCGCCACAGGTCCCCGTCTCCCTCGTAGCTGTCGATAGCCTGCTGAAAGACGCCGAAGACTCCGAGAACCAACACCGCCGCCCCAAAGTCGAGATTCGGAGCCTCGCCAAGATCGCATTCGAGATCGACGCGCAGCGAGTGGCGTCGATGCGCCGTCAGTCGCGAGACCATCTGCAGGGTGCTGGATACGACGACCGGCTCGGTCTCCTGCTCGCCCCAAATCACCAAGCGTTGCAAATCGGTGACCAGTTGGCGGGCTCCCGTGCCGGAGGCAAGCACGTTCTCCAACCCAAGCTTGAATCGCGCCGCATCGTTGACCAGCAAAGCCAATTCCGCTTGACCGAGCATCGTCGCCAGATGGTTGTTCAGATCGTGAGCCATCTGCCGAAGCAATGTCGGCATGTGCTCGCGGAAAACCTGCTGCGCCGCGGATGCCGCCGCCGGAACTTTCGAGACGGAGGCCATGGAATCAGTTGAAACAGATGTGGCGAGCCATCGCCTGAACGAAGCGACGCGTATCGATCGGGCGCGCCCGGATGGCACGACCGAGAAACGCAAAGGACACTTCCTCCGCCGTCTCATCGACGACTTCGTCGAGCACTTCGGCCGTCACTTCGGCTTCCAATCGAAGCATGTCTTCGTGTCCCGCCATGCCGAAGGAAGAAATCTGTTCACTTTGAAGATTGCCCTGCTTCTCACCGATCATCGCCACGCTCTGTCTGCTCATTCTCACTGACTCCATTCGCTTCAGGAATTGACCGGAATCTCTTGGTCGTCCAGCATCTCGGAAAGGAAGCGATCGAGCTCCCAATCCACCTCTCCCACGGACACGCCCTTGTCGGAACGAAGACCGGCGCATGCGCACGGCACCGGATCCGGCGAGACTTCAAAGTCGTCATCCTCGAGGAAGAAGTCGATCAGCCGTTCGCCGGGTCGGGAGAGCAACACCCAAAGGTTCTTGCCGGTTTCCCAGTCGGCATCTCCTCCGACGACGAAACCATCGACGGGGCGAAGCGCACGTCCGCTTTCGTCGTCTCGGGATCGGTTTCGAAGGGCGTTTTGGGTTTGCTCTTTCATGTCGCTTCCTCGATCAGGCCGGTGTCCGCCGGCAGCCAGTGATAAAAGCAACGGCCGTGCCATCCATGTCGTTCCTGCCGTCCGCTCCTTCTAATCGGCCGCCATCGCTGGAACTTTCGGACCGACTTCGGCCTTTCACACCTTTTCCCCTTGTCGAATAGCTGGTAAAAGTGTCCGAATCGGGACGATCACCACCCCGGCGGGTGCCAATTTTTGACAGTCCCGGGCCCCGGCACCACGAAATGAGCACTTCCACGACACATTCCACGCCACGGACTGTCCGCGTACGGACACCGTCAATCTTTTTTGATTTTCCTCGGAGAAAGGGTCGCGGTTGCGAGTGCTCAGCCGACGATCGCCTCGCCCGGCCGAAGCCTAGCGATCAAGCACGAGGACTTTCGGGCCGAAACGGAGGCGGCTCGGGGGCGGTGGGCTTGGACTTGGGGACCTTCGGCCGAGGAGCAGCCTCGAGACCGTACCTCTCGAGCCGCCGATAGAGATTGCCCCGGGGTATTCCGAGCATTCTCGCGGCCTTTTGCTTGTTCCCCCCGGCGAGTTCCATGACCCGGGCGATATGCGCGCGTTCGACCTCTTCGAGCGTCTCCACCCGGCTGTCGTCCGCGGCATCGGGCCCCTTGAAGTCGGCGACGCTGATGACATCTTGACGGGAGAGCAAAGAGGCCTGCTCGAGCGCGTGATCGAGCTGCCGCACGTTCCCCGGCCACTCCTGCTCGATCAGCCACTCGAGAGCCTTGGGGGCGAGGGTCAAACGCCGGCCGGCCGTTTGCGCGATGCGCTCGAGCATCGGTCCGATCAAGAGCGGGATGTCTCCTCGCCTCTCGCGCAGGGGCGGAAGCCTGACGACGATGGTGGCGAGGCGGAAATAGAGATCCTGGCGGAATCGCCCGGATTCGATCTCGTTGTCTAGATCGGCATTCGTCGCCGCAATCACGCGCACGTCGATCGCCTCGCTGCTCTCTCCCCCGACGGGGCGAATCACGCGCTCTTGCAAGACGCGCAGCAGGCTGACTTGCACCCGTTCCGGCGCCGTCGCCAATTCGTCGAGAAAGATCGTGCCGCCCTCGGCCGCCCCGAACAGTCCGCGGCGACGCTGGTGCGCGCCGGTGAATGCCCCGCGCAAATGCCCGAAAAGCTCGCTCTCCATGATCTCCGCGGGAAGAGCGCCAAGATTGACCGGTACGAACGGGCGGGAAGAGCGCGCGGATTTCTCGTGGATGGCGCGCGCCGCAACCTCCTTGCCGGTGCCCGATTCGCCGAGCAAGAGCACGTTGCTGTCGCAAGAGGCGCAACGATCGAGGAGCGCGAAGACGGCCTGCATGGCATCGGAAGCGCCGATCATCCGTCCGAAGCGCCCCGACTTCGACTCCGAAGCGCGATGCAGCGCGTCTTGAAGGCGTTTTTTCTCGAGCGCGCGCCGCACTTCGACTTCGATGCGATCGACCGAGAGCGGTTTGGTTACATAGTTGTAAGCGCCCTTGCGAATGGCGGCGACGGCTGTATCGACCCCGACATGGCCGGTCATGATGATGACTTCGCAAGCCAACTCCGCCTCGCGGATTTCCTCGAGCAGATCGAGTCCCGTGCCGTTGCCGAGCATCAGATCGCTCAAGACGACATCGTAAGGGCGCGCCCGTACACGCGCACGGGCTAGTTCGAGGCTAGGGACGTCGTCCACCTCGTATCCGAGCCCGACGAGCACGTCCGCGAGCCACTCGCGGACACGCTGATCGTCTTCCACCAGCAATACGCGAGCCCGCTCGTGCGCAGCACCTCGTTCCGGCGAAAGCGACGAATCGAGCGGGGAGAATTCGGACGACGACGTCACGGAGCCGCCTTTCCGGCGTCGGGCGGACCCGGCGAGCGACGATCGCGCGGACTCCGCTCGGCGGCGGCGTGTCGATCACGCATCAGGATCTCGCTCATTCGGCCGCAGTTCTCCAAGATCTGCCCCAGACTATCGCGCACATCCCGAGAAAGCTCGCGTTCTCGCAGCAGCAGCAATTCGGCCGTCCCCAAGACCGCAGTCAGCGGGCCTGCGAGGTCGTGGTGCAATGCCGGCGCGCGCGTTTGTTTGCTGCGCACACGGTGATTTTCGAAGACGGCGAGATAAGCGGGCCGGCTCGATCCGATCACTTCCATGCCGGCGAGGTGCACGGTGCAGGTCCTTCCGTCGTGAAACTCGACTTCGATCCGTGCGGGGTAGGATCCGGCGGAGATCGCCGACATCACCCGGGCACGCGACGACGAGGTGAGCCGAATGAAGAACTCGCTAGGAGCGGCGATTCCGAGTCGGCGAAAAGCCTCATTGGCGGCGAGCGTGGCTCCAACGTCCGAGATCGCAACGGCGGGTCGGCCGAGCAAATCCAAGATGCCCGAGAGCACCGGATCCCCGTGAACTCTGTTGCTTCTCGTGTTGCTTCTCGTGTCGTTTCTCTTCTTCGTCGACATGATCTCTCTGCGGCGCGAGCAGCGGCGCAGATGAGCGGATCGCTTGAGAGGGGCAGTCTATCGAGAAATCCTGCTCGGGGTCAACCTTTTTCGTTCACACCGTTTCGAGATCTCCCCGCCCCCGACGGGTCATCTGCCGGCGGAGGGGAGGCGAGGTCCGTCGGGACCGCCGAGGCGGGGGTCGTCGAGTTCCGCCGCGCGGGCGTGGATTTCGTCCGCCCACTCCTGCTCGCCGAGACGCCGAAGAAGACCTTCGAGCACCCAGGCCACGGTAGCCCTCGCATAGCCCGAAGGGTCGATCGCGCGATCGACCGCCGCCACACCGAGCACTTCTGCAGCGTCCTCATCCCGCCCGAGCCCCGCGAGCAATAGGCCCGCGCGCACCGCACCGGCAAGGCGTTCGCTTCCCTCCCCGGCCAAGCGAAGAAGATCGGCGTGAGCCAATCGGGGCAATGCGAAACCGTCGACCAAGGTGGCGGGAAGCGGTGCCGAGACGTTGGCCGCAGGAGTCACTTCGAGCGTTCGCTCGGCACCACCGGACAAGACGCTCACCTGCGCGGTCGCTCCGGGCTCGGCTTCCAAGAGCATACGCCGCGCGGCGAAAAGATCGGAGGCGGCACGACCGTTGATCGCAGTGATCAGATCACCGGCGGCTAGCCCCGATGCCGCCGCCGGCCCCGATGCCGCAATGCGGGCAATCACAGGGTATGGGTCGTTGCGACCGACCAGATCGAAGCCCCAGTAGGGCCAATCCTTCCCGGTGTCGGGAGAGAAGAAGCGTGCGATCTCAGCGGCGAGTTCGGAGCGTTGCCGAGGCCAGCGCGTCACTTCGACGAGGCCGCGTCGAGCATCGACCACGGCCAGGGTTCGAGATCGTGCGAGGCGCCCTCGTCCATCCACCAAGGCCAGCAAGAGATCCGCTCCCGGAACGCTCGCCTTCACTGCGGCCGCGAGACGTTCTTGATCGAAGCGCCGGATCTCGGGAAAGGATGCGAGGTCGTTTTCCATCGGGGAGAGAGCGGTCGTCAAGACCTTCTCTAGCGCCTTTCCCGCAGCATCGCTGATCTCGGCGAGATTCCACTCTTTCTCGTCGAAGAGCGAAGCGAGATCTTCCGTCGGGCCGATCAGGGCCAGAGACGGGCGGGGCACGGCCACGAGCCGGCGATTTTCCTCGGGCGCCACTTCGACCTTCTCGAACCACACCCTTCGTCCCCCGACCTCGAGGGAGAGATCGTGAGTTCCGGGACAGACCGTAAGGGATCCGGCTTCCACCGGTCGAGCATCGAGCACCAAGACACCTTCGGGTCTCGTCCAAACCACTTCGATGGTCGCCTTGGCCTCTTCCATGACGAATGAACCGAGATCGAGCGGTCCGGGATCGAGTTCGTCGATGGTGATCTGCACCGACTGCTCGATGCGACGGCGGCAAGGCGCGACGAGCGTCAGGACGTAGCGTCCCGGTGCGAGGCCCGGAAGCATCATGCGCGCCGAAGCATCTTGGCCCGAGCGCGCTCCGAGCACCTCGCCTTGCAGCGACTCACCGGCTTGGTTCTCTCTGACCAAGGAGGCGACCGCCGAAGGCGGCTCGACGGAAAACGTCAAATCCCTTGCGACCTGTTCCAAGTCGATCTCTACCGACGAGACCTCGCCCGCCTTGACTTCGACGGCTTCGCGCTGCGCTTCGGCGAAATTGCGAGCACCGGCCCGCACCGTCATCGTGCCGACCGCCGCACGGAGAGGTCCCCGCAGGCCTCGTTCGAAAGCCGTCGAATCCAACGGGCGCCCGGCGATGGTGATGAAATCGCAGGGCACGGGACGGCAGGTCACTTCGATCATCCCGGTGAGTTCGTCGCGCTGCCCGGCGTAGAGAGCTGCATACTTCGGTCCGGCAAGACGGTCGTCGGGGAGGTAGTCCGGATCCTCTCCGATCGCCTCCGCGATGGCGGCGCTTCGCCCCGCTTCGTCCCCCGCGTGAAAGCGGCATTGCGCGACGATGTCCCAAGCCTCGGCTCGAAGCCTGCGCAATGACTCGTCGGCCGGCTCGGCGGGCGCGTCTTCCAAGAAAGCGCGGGCCAAGGCTTCGGCGCTCTCCAATTCCAGATCGGAATAGGCCTGCCGCGCCGCATCGAGAGATGGCGCGGTGGGCGCGACGGCGGCTTTCGGATCTTGCTGCTCCGCAACGGCGAAGGACGCGCAAAGGCAAAGAGCAGCGAGCACGGTTCCCATGCTCCGCCGGAT
>JALUUK010000230.1 GCA_027021395.1 Acidobacteriota bacterium | reverse complement strand
CGTATCACCATCTTCCGCTCGACCAACATGTCTTCGCGGTCGTCGACGAATGCTGTCGGCGTGGGGCGAGTCTTGCCGTGCGCATCGCTGCGCTTTTCCATGACATCGCCAAACCGACGTGTCGAAGCGAAGAGAGGGATGCGAAGGGTCGAGTGGTCGCTCACTTCTTCGGGCACGAAGAAGAATCAGCGAAGATGGCGGCATCGATCTTCGACCGCCTGCGTTTGAGCGCGGCGCAGGAGGTGCCCGCGGGCACACTCGAAACGGCGCTACAGATCATCCGGCATCATCGGGTGGATCTCGAGGCATTGCAATCCGAGCGGGCCCTACGCCGGTGGATCCGGCGCGTCGGAGGGAGCGAGGTGGCGCTCCAAGTCCTCGAGCACCACCAGGCGGATCGCTTCGCTCATGCGCCCGGCTTCGATCGCGTCGAGCTAGGAGATCTACGCGCGCGGATCCGGGCGGCATCCGATGTTCCGGTGACGGATCACGTGCTTGCGCTCGACGGCAGAGCGATCGGCGAGATCTTCGGTCTCGAGGGCAAGAGCATTGGGCGTCTCAAGCACGATCTGCTCGACCTCGTCGTCGCCGGCGATTGCCCCAACGAAAAGGAAGCACTGATCACCGCCGCAAGAAAGATTCTCGCCCACTGACGCGAAGCAAGCGCCGTGTCGACCCAGCGTGACGCGAAGATTGTTAAGCGAAAGTGTCCGCATGCGGACACACCTGTCCGGTTCGAGAGGCGTCATGTTTTTTCCGTGCTGCGCCTCCCTCGCCCCGCACTCCTCGTGGCGACTTCTAAGCTCAACATCCGGCGCACCTTGCCGTTCCGGGACGCTCTCGCGCGGGCTGCGAGCTTTTCCCGGCTCAGTGGCCGCATGAACTTTCCGAAGGTGCGCATCGCAGATATTCCTCGTCGGGACCTCGTTCCTCCCTCGTCGGCCCGCGGTGCGGGGAGTCTTCGCCTGCGTCCGGGCCACGAGCGGCGCCGAGAGGGGGCGGAATTCTCGGGAGCGGGAGTTAACATTCTTCGCGTCACGTTGAGCTGGCTGCCGGGGAGTTGCGGTCGTTGCGGCCGGTCACTTGCCGATGCGGAGAGCGGCGATGGCGGCGGGAGTTTCGCTCGGATCGAAATAGCTCTCGAGTCGGCGCACGGCATTCGCCCAACCCTTTTGCGCGACCCAAGAATCCGCCTTGACCTTCTTGGAGCGAAGGGGTCGGCACTTGACCAAGTCGGCCCACTCGTTTCTTTCCCTTCCGTTCAGATCCACGACGCGGACTTGCAAGCGCGATCCCCGGCGAAAGAATGCGGCGAGGCCGAAGCCGACTTCGCCTTCCGCCCCATCGAGATGAATCAGGCCGACACGTCCGCGTCGACTATCTTCGAGTTCCGCCAAGAGCCCCTCGACGAGCGGATGGCCCGATGCGAAAAAATCTTCCGTCTCTCGTTCTACGGCGAGTTCTCGCTTGAAGGTGCCCAAAAAACTCGAGCCGCCGGGGACGCCGGGCAGCGATTCCACGCGCGCGGAGGTTCCGACTTCGAAGGACCAGCGCTCACCGTCGCCTAGGGGCTCCGCATACAAGTGCAGTCGCTCGGCTGCTGCAGTGACGACCTCCTCGGTGAGTTCTTCGAGGTCGGCGGGTATGCGGGAGAGGATGGTCTCTTCCATCTGCGCACGGTAGGGATCGCGATGCAACTCGTGGTATGCCGCTTCCTGGACGCGGCTGCGGGCATCGCGTGCTTCATCGATGACCGCGTCGAAAGATTCGCTGCTGATCGGCCCGACCGTGCTCGTCGCGAGGTGGTGGATGGTCTGCTCCACCCGCTCCAACTCGCGCGAGAGGCCTGCCAGAGGCGTACGGAAAAGGCCGATGCGTTCGTAGAACTCGGCGACCGCGGCACCGAGGCCACCGGGCGGCCGAAAATAGATGATCTCGACCGGCCGGTCGCGGCCGATGCGATCGAGGCGGCCGATGCGTTGCTCGACGACGCCGGGCGACCAGGGCAAGTCGAAGAGCACGAGGCGTCGGCAGAACTGAAAGTTTCGGCCTTCTCCTCCGCATTCCGTGGAGATCAGAAGCGACGGCCCGCTCGGAAGTCGGAAGTGTGCAACCTCGATATCGCGCTGTCCGGCGGAGAGGTCCTCGTGGAAGACCCCCGTGCGGAGCTGTACCCGGCGGCTCATCTCCTTGCGGATGGCTTCCAGTGTTTCCCGTTCCGCCACGAAGACCAGGGTCTTGTCACCCGCCTCCCGCCAGTGCGGAGCCTCTTGGGCCAACCACTCCATTCTCGCGTCGGCTTCCATTCCCGGTCCGCGAGACAGGCAGCGCACGAGCGCTTCGACTTTGCGCTTTCGCGCCAGCGCATCGGTTGCCGCTTCCATCCGTATGGCTTCCTCTTCGGCGAGCGCACGGCTCATGCCGGCGGAAAGAGGAAGGTCCACCGGCTGCGGAGAGCGTGGAGGCAGCGAAGCGAGGTCGGCTCTTCGTGCGGAAGACGTGCAAGGGGGCAGCGGCTTCTTGGCGGCGAGTCTCTTTTCGAAGGATTCGTCCTCCGGGAAGTCTTCAGGACGCAGAAGCTGCAGTAGACGGAAGAAGCCGGTGGCATCGTCTTCGAGCGGGGTCGCGGTCAAAAGCAGGACGTGGCGTGCGGCGGTGGTCAATGGCGCGATGGCTCGGTAGGCGGGGTTGCCCGGATGCCCTAGAGGGCGGCGCAGGTGATGAGCTTCATCGACGACCAGGAAATCGATCTCGGCGGCGGCCGCGGCCGCCGCGAGCGCAGGGTCTTCCACGAGTGTTTCGAGCGAGATCACCATGCGATCGTGCGCTTCGAAAGGGTTGAATCCTTCGCCGTGTTCCCGCACGACATCTTGCCGCCGCTTTTCGTCCAAGAGCACGAAGACCTGGTGGTATTTCCGCCAGAGTTCGCCTAGCCACTGCACCGTGAGGGTTTCCGGGGCGACGACCAGTGCTCGCCGTGCCCGCTGCTTGCGCAGCAGGTGGTTGAGGATCAGGCAAGCCTCCACGGTCTTGCCGAGACCGACTTCGTCGGCTAGCAGCCAGCGGACCGGATCGCTGCGAGTCGCCCTTTCGGCGGCGTGCAATTGGTGAGCGAAGAGAGAGATGCGGCCCCCGAGAAAGGAGCCGAGGCCGTCGGCTTCCCGCAATTCCGCGAGATGCAAGGCGTCGATACGGTTCGAGAAGTCCGCGAAGTCGTCGACATCGCCGCGCGCCAAGCGATCGAAGAGGGTTTCGCCCTGATCGACCGGCCAAAGAGAGGATGTCTCGATCTCCACCCCATTGCCGAGTCGGACGCGTTGGTTTCCAAGATCTTCCGCCACGGTCTCGATGGACTCGGAACCCTCGACCGTCACTCGGGCTCCTACCGGAAAGTCCAGGGCGACGAGAGCATCCGTATCCGCGGCGAGGCGCAGTTTCGTGCCGGAAGCCGGGAATTCGACGACGATGCGTCGCCCCTCGACTTCGACGACGCGGCCCGGCCCGAGTTCAGCGTTGAAGCTGTGCCTCAGGCGCGTTCCCACGCTCCACTTGGTCATCGAGATCGTGCTCTTCGCCTATCCATAGATGATCCCATGCCATGTGAACGAGGCGGGAATTGGCAGCGCCACGGGGAATTGAACCCCGGTTCCCAGATTGAAAGCCTGGTGTCCTAACCATTAGACGATGGCGCCGCTCGACGTCTCCAGGAAGCAGGATCAAGCCCGGCGCTTCCCGGAGGTTGCGCAGTCTAGCGCCAAATCCCGGCAACTTGCAAGCTCGGCCGAGCTTCGGCGTTCCGCCGTCGGTCGGGGGACTCCTGCGCCCTGGACATCGCCTGCGGGACGGTCAGAATAGCCCCTTCGATTCCACGGAAAGCCACGCCGCGAGGCGATAAGGAGCCCACGTCATGAGCGTCGTATCGACCTATCTGAAGAAAAACAGGAGCAAGCACCTCGAAGAACTCAAAGAGATTCTCCGCATTCCTTCGGTTTCCACCGATCCGGCTCACAAGGCGGATATTCTCGAGGCTGCGAAGTGGATCGAGGCGCGTCTCGGGGCGGCGGGTTGCACTCGGGCGGAAATCCACGAGACCGGAGGCCATCCGATCGTCTACGGGGAGTGGCTCGGAGCGCCCGGAGCACCGACGATCTTGGTCTACGGTCACTACGACGTTCAGCCGGTCGATCCCATCGAGCTTTGGAATACCGGTCCTTTCGAGCCCACCGAGCGCGCCGGCAAGCTCTACGCTCGTGGCGCGGCCGATGACAAGGGGCAGGTGCTGATCCACGTCAACGCGCTCGAGGCGCACTTGCAGAGCAACGGAACCTGCCCGGTGAACGTCAAGTTCCTGATCGAAGGAGAGGAGGAGATCGGCTCCGAGCACTTGGCGCCCTTCATCAAGAAGAACCGGAAACTCCTTGCTTGCGATGCCGTCGTCGTCTCCGACACGTCGATGTTCGACAAGAAAACGCCTTCGCTCTGCACCGGCCTGCGCGGTCTCTGCTATCTCCAAATCGAATTGACGGGAACGAAGAGAGATCTGCACTCCGGATGCTTCGGTGGAGCGGTGGTCAACCCGGCAAACGCCATGGCCGATCTGATCTCGGCGCTGAAGGGCAAGAACGGCAAGATCAAGGTTCCCGGCTTCTACGACGATGTCGTCAAGCTCACGCGCGCGGAACGGAACTCCCTGGCATCGCTACCGCACAGCGACGAGAAATACCGCCGGGAGATCGGTGCTCCGGCTCTCTTCGGCGAGAAGGGCTATACCACGCTCGAACGTGTCGGCGCGCGCCCGAGCCTCGATGTCAACGGCATCTGGTCCGGTTTCACCGGGGAAGGAGCCAAGACCGTGATTCCCGCCGTCGCTCACGCCAAGATTTCCATGCGATTGGTTCCCAACCAAAGTCCGAGCAAGATCGCACGTCTCGTCACGGATCATATCAAGGCCATCGCGCCCGAATCGGTGAAAGTGAAGGTCAAGAATCTGCATGGTGGAGATGCTTGGATGGCCTCGCTCGATCATCCGGCGATTCGGGCTGCGGGGCGGGCGGTCGAACGAGCCTTCGGCAAGGCGCCGGTCTTCAATCGCGAAGGCGGCTCCATTCCGATCGTCGCGACCTTCTCTCGCGTGCTTGCGGCGCCTTGTATCTTGATGGGGATCGGTCTACCCGACGATGCGCTGCACGCGCCCAATGAGAAGATCGACCTCAGCCAGTTCTACAAGGGTCGGGATGCCGCGGCCTATCTGATGGAAGAGATCGCTCGCGGCTGACGCGACCGAGGTTTGCGGTCGAGCGCTGAGTCAGAAGTTGACCAGCAGCGAGGCCGCAAGAATCGTATCCGTGGTGTTGAAGACGAAGGTGACCGGGTCGAAGCCCGGCGCGGTCAAGGTTTGCTCGACCGGCTGCCCGTCATAGTTGATGGTATAGCTGACCTTGAGCGCGAGATGCGAGTTGATGTTGGCTGAGATCCCGGCGATGAAGATGGCGCGCAGATCCGCCGGGTCGTCGAGGTTTTGCAGGAGTTCCAAGGACGAAGTCAGCTCGGAGGTGCCGCTGAGCTTTCTCTTGTAGCCGAGAAACCCACGCGCGGATCCGAAGGTCGCCGAGCTTTTCGTTCCCGCTCCGGCGTATTCCTCTTTCGTGAAGTTGAAGCCGACTTCGCTGTCGACTTCCTGTCGCTCGGTCTTGACGAGTCGATAACCCATGCCTGCGCCGCCGTTGTAGCGATTGTCGATTCCCGCAAGCCGGTCCCGGCCCCACTGGCCCAGCACATACCAAAAGGCCCCCTCGTGGATCTTGTGGTCGTACTTTCCGCCGAGCAGGTATTTTTCGGCAGTGATCTCTTCGACTTGGGCGATGGATAAAGTGCCGTCTACGTTGCTTGCAGTCCTCGAAGTCGTATCGGCCTTCAGCGCCGACGCATCGATCGTCAGTTTCGAATCAGTCCACTTGTAGACGAACTGGTTGGAAAACGAGACGACCGTGGATTTCGAGTTACCGCCGGTGACGACGAGGGAGAATTCCGCCTTGTCCGTCCAAGCGCGCTCGTCTTCGGCGAATGCACCGGAAGAGGCCGCTACGATCATCGCGGTCACAAGAATCCATCTTCCTGAAAACACGGGAATTTCCTCCTCCTAGACACGTTCGCGATCCCGGAATTCTCGGCCGGCGAGCGAATTTCGGGTCGGCATTCTACACGCGGCGATGCGGGTCGCCATCGCGAAACACAGGCGGTTGTCGGTGAAGATCATCGAGAAAATGCTAAAGTGCGGCGCAACGACGCGGAGCCCATGCGATGAAGACGCTGATCCACTGCTCTATGGCCGTTTTTTCGCCGCGGCTCCACGTGATGCTCAGCGTTGCTCAAGAGAAAATCGACGAAGGGCATGCGGTGGTCTATGTGGATTGCGAAGGTTGCCTGCCGGCTTGCGCCCCGAACATTCTGAAAAAGAGAGCGATCTGCAAGTACTGTGTTGCTCGTTCTCGGAAGGGATACCATCTCATCCGAGGCGGAGTCGAGCGACGGAAGATCTCCGACTATCTCGATCCGCAGCAGATCGAAGCCTTGGAGCATTCGAAGGACGACTTTCGAAGTATCGAAGAATTACGCGCAGTGGAATATCACGGTGCGGACGTGGGGTATGCGGCCCTGTCTTCGTACGTTTTCACCTCGAGAGAAATCACGCCGGATCTTTCGCGCGACGATATACGCGCTGCTCTTCAGCGGCTCATCAATACGGGGAAAATCGTCTGGGAGGCCTACGCCCGTATTCTTCGCGTCGAGCGGCCTGATCGTGTCGCTCTCTTCAACGGGCGATTGGCGGCGGATCGCGCAGTGTTACGTGCGTGCCGAGAGGCGGGAGTCGACTGCGATGTCTACGAAGTGACGCGCAAAGACGATTGCGTCACGGTTTTTCACAATGCGCTCCCGCACGATATCGCCTACAACGTTCGGCGAAACGAGGAACTCTGGGAATCCGCACCGCCGAGCCGCGTCGAGGTGGCGGAGTCCTTCTACGAAGATCGACGGAAAGGCCGCTTTACCAACGACACCGTCTACACCGATCAACAGGCGGCAGGCAAGATGCCGTCCGGATGGGATCGTTCACGCAAACATATCGTGATCTTCAATTCTTCCGAAGATGAATTCGTGGCCATCGGTCCGGAGTGGGAGCAAAACGTCTATCCTTCTCAGGTGGCCGGAATCGCAAGGATCGCCGAGGATCTGGCGGATGGCGAAAATGTACAGGTCGTGCTTCGGATCCATCCCAATCTGAAGGATGTCGACAAAGCCCACGTTCACGCTCTCGAAGCTCTTGCCGATCGATTCCCGAACTTGCTCGTCATTCCCGCGGCTTCGGATGTTTGTTCCTACGCTCTGCTCGATCATGCCGATACCGTCGTGACATTCGGATCGACGATGGGTCTCGAGGCCGTGTACTGGGGAAAGCCGAGCGTGCTGGTCGGCAATTGCTTTCACAAGCCTCTCGGCGCGACCTACAACCCGGAGTCTCACGAAGAGGTCGTTCGGCTCTTGCGCCGGGATCTCGAGCCCAAAGATCGCACACCGGCGCTGGTGTTCGCTTACGCGAAGATGCGCAGCGGCTTCAAGCAGCCTTACTATGAGGGGGATCGCAGAGAGGGATGCAGTCGGGGCTATAGCTTCCGCGGAGACCGCATCCGGGTGGGGGGGCTCACCCGGATGCGGTACAAGCTCGTCAAGTCTTGGCGGTCGACGCGGATATGAACGGTCGAATCCGCGTCACTCGTTCTTGTCTGCCCCCTTGTCGGTCTCGACGATCACATTCTTCTGAATCATGAACGACTTTCGCGGATTGCTTTTCTCCATCTCGATGCCGTGTCTCGGACAGAAGAAAGCCTGCTCCGCATCTTCTTCGGTGATCCGCAATGTGGCGTCACCCTCCGGGCAGCGCAGCAACGGTGATCGAAGTTTTTGCAGGATGCCCGCTTCCTCGCCGCCGGCTTGCGAAAGAAAGATTTGATGAGATCCGGAGAAGACGTTTGAGGCGTCGTCGTTTTCCCCCGCGCCTTGGAAGACGAACACATGTTTTTTCGGCGACGCGCCATCATCACCGGAGAGGCTCTCGTAGGAGATAGTGGACGAAATCACTTTCGTTAGAATGTCTAGGTCTTCTGCCGCGTCGGAGTCGAGGCGAACGAGGATCTTGTCGTCGCAGCCGTCGCTGCCGGTGCAGAGGACCTCCATGATCTCTTGCTCGCTACCGTCGTTCTTGGTGACGATCCGAATGGTCCGACCGTCACGCGTGGCGGTGATCTCGGGATCGCCTTCTCGGATCACGCGGGTTTCGCCATCCTCGAGTTTCTCGAGTTTCACGACGTCGCCGATCCCTTGGATCTCGATCACCGACTCATTCTTGCTCTCGCCGCCGGCACTTGCGAGAGTGAGTGCCGATACCAAGAAAACGATGAACGCGGCGGCGGAGCGGCTATGGAGGGCTTGGGTTTTCATCTTCGATCTCCTTTTCGTGCCTCGATGGGCGGAATCAGCTTCGTCCGGTAAGCAGCAAAGCCCGTGCCAAGGATTCGAGCCCGCGATCACCGGCGAAGCAGCGCTCCGACGGCAGCTTCCTACCTCAAATGGGGCACGGTGTTCCCGATTTGCGGTCTAGGCCCGCAGAGGATCAGCAGAACTCATCGCGGTCGATCCCGTGCTTGCGAATGCGGTACTGCAGGGTCTTGTAGGTCAGACCGAGCAGGCGTGCGGCCGGTGCGAGACTGCCTCGTGTGCGCCTGAGCGCTTGGAGAATGAAGTCGCGCTCTAGAGTGACGAGCTGAACGCCGCCGGCAGGAAGTGGTATCCCCGACGAAGAGCTTCCGCACGGGGCGGCGACGGCCGGAGGGAGATCGTCGGGGCAGAGTTCGTCGCCTTGGGCGAGAACGGAGAGCCTCTCGATGCAATTTCGCAGCTCTCTGACGTTTCCCGGCCAGGAGTACGACTCGAGGCGGGCGAGCAAGGCGGACGAAATGCGCCGCGGCTTCGATCCGGGCGGCGCAGAGGATTCGAGAAAGCGTTCGACTAGGGGAGGGATATCTTCCGGTCGATCGCGCAGCGGGGGAACGACGATGGAGACGACGTTCAGTCGGTAGTATAGATCTTCGCGGAAGGTCTTTTCGTCGATGTTCTTGGGGAGGTCTTCGCAGGTGGCGGAGAGGATTCTAACGTCGACGTTGCGAGCGATGCGGCCGCCGAGGCGTTGCACCTCTCGCTCCTGCACGACCCGCAGCAGCTTCGCCTGCACTTCCAATGACATGGCACCGACTTCATCGAGAAAGATCGTGCCTCCATCGGCTTGTTCGAATCGCCCGGGATGGACACGATCGGCGCCGGTGAATGCGCCTTTTTCGTAGCCGAAGAACTCGCTCTCCATCAGCTCACGAGGGACGGCGGCACAGTTGATCGCTACGAATGCTCCGTGACGACGGGGCGAAAGCGCGTGAATGGCGCGTGCGACGAGTTCCTTGCCGGTTCCGCTTTCGCCGAGAATCAGCACCGAAGCATTCGTCGCGGCGACGCGTTCGATCGTGCTGAAGAGTTCGAGCATCGAATCCGATCGACCGATCAGATCGCCGAGTCTACCGGGGCCGCGCAACGCTCCGCGCAGTGCGCACAGCTCGGCTTCGATGCGTCGCTGATGCAGTGTCTTTTCGAGAACGTGCAGAAGCTCGTCTCTTTCGAAGGGCTTGGTCAAGTAGTCGCTCGCTCCGCGCTTGATGGCATCGACCGCAGCCGAGACCGATCCAAAGGCAGTCATCAGCACCACGGGAAGATCCGGGCGGATCTTCTTCGACTCGGACAGAAGTTCCAAACCGTCCATTCCCGCCATCTTCTGGTCGCTCAGCAGCAGGTCGATACTCTCTCGGCCGAGAATATCGAGCGCACCGGGGCCGTCCGTCGCGATCGATACGGCATATCCGGCACGAAGCAGAATGCTCTCGAGCATCTCGCGCTGCGTTGCCTCATCATCGACGACGAGCAGGCGCGGTTTGTAGTCGCCACGGATGCGATCGGCCGTATTCACTTCAATCGACCTCCGTCGCGTCGAGCAGAGGTAGAAGGATATCGATCTTCGTTCCCTCGCCGACGGCACTGTCGATTTCGACCCGACCGGCGTGCTCCTCGACGACGATCTGATGCACCATCGCGAGGCCGAGTCCCGACCCTTCGTTCTTCGTGCTGTACGAGAACTCGAAGACCTTTTCTTGAAGTGCGGGAGGTATGCCGCCTCCGGTGTCGGCGATGACGATACGCGCCCAGGGGCCATCCCTCTGTATCGACAGGGTCAGATCTCCCCCATCGGGCATCGATTCGAGCGAGTTGAGCACGAGATTCAGCATGGCCGAGCGCAGACTTTCCGCCTCGCCGGAGACGAAGAGGCGAGCGTCATTGCCGGCAAAGTGAATTCGTACTCCCGCGCCCTCTGCGGTCTTCTCTACCAAGCGAATCGTTTCTTCAAGGAGCGGACCGATCTCCGTGGGCTGCTTCTCGCCGCGTCCGGTTCCGGCGAATCGCAGGAAATTTTCCACCAGTTTGTCGAGTCGGCGAATCTCGTTTCGAATGATACTCAAGGAGCGATCGAAGAGCGTGCGTGAGCGCTCGTCGCTCGGCCGACTGGTCTCCTCGAGGTTCTGCAGCGTCAGATTGATCGAATGCAACGGATTCCGCACGTCGTGCGCGATGCCTGAAGCGAGTTGCCCGAGGGCGGAAAGTTTCTCGCGTCTCGTCATCTCGAGCGCTCTCTCGCGACTTGCCCGAAGTGAGCGGGCCATCTTGTTGAAGGCCTTGGCTAGCCGGGAGATTTCTCCACGCCCGCTTTCTTTGACGCTGACGTCGAGATTGCCGGCGGACAGCGCGGTGATCGCGGCATCCATGCGTCGAAGAGGGCGCGTGGTGCGCGCGACGACGCTGGCGGTGAGCAGGGTTCCGAGAAGAAGGATCGATATGAAGAGCAGGAGCGAGCGTGTTCTCAGCGCCGAGTACGCCTTGTCGAAGCGCTCCGTCGGAACCTCGAAAAGGATATCTTCGCGTGTAAAAACGGATGGCGGAGCATGGGTCGCTTGGGTCGACGAGCCGTTCGAAGCATTCTGTTGGGGTGCGAGTTTGGACCGCGGGATCTTGAGTACCAACCCTCGATCCGGACGGGTCTGCGCTTCGATCTGATCGACGAGCACCGCCACCATTCCCGGAATCATGCCTTGGGTTTGGCCATCGCCTGCGCTATTCGTTCTAGGCGAGTCGACGGTGGCTTCGTCCGAGCTATGGATGATGATGATATGGTTTCTTGCGACTCGGCTCGGAAGAGTGCCCGAAAGCTCGAACTCGACTGTCCGGCGAAGGAGGGGGTCGCTCGACTCACCTTCTTCCGAGACGGCGCCTTGCGTGAAGACTTCCACCTTTCTTGCTAGACGCTTTTCGGTCGTGATCCGCCGCTGACTTTTTCCATCGTCGTGCGAGTCCTGTTCGCTTGCATCGCCGCTTGTGTCGAAGTCGAACGTGCCTTCGATGGTGTAGATGAAATGACTCCCGTCGTCGCTTCCATCGATGCTGAGGGGGCCGGCTTCACTGTCGAAGACTCCTGCGGCCGCCGGGAAGCGCGAGCTGGACTCTTCGAGTGTTCGAAGCGTGTGGCGCCCGACGTTCGTGATCGTATGACGCAATTCCTCCATGACTTCCGCCTGGTGAAAGTGCACGAGGAGGGCGAACGATCCGAGAGTGATCAAGAGTACGATGCTCATCAGCGCGACCAAGCGAAGGGTCATTTTCTTCCTTTCGGCTCGCGTTCTTCGACTTCGCAGATGCATGTCGCCGCTGCGAAGAAGAAGTGCACGCCATCCCGAAAGCAAGGTGCATGCCACCTGCTTCGGCAAGGGGTTCCCGCCGCGCGGATTCCTAGCGTGTGTATCCGAGCGACTCGAGCGCTTCGATCAGCTCCGGATCCACATCCGGGGTGTCGTCGACCGAGACCGAACCCTCGAGCAGGCGTCCGCGCAGGTGGAAGGCCGCTCTTCTTTGCTCATGGAGGGAGGCGAGCAGGCGGGCCTGCATCTCGTCGGACGGGCTCAGCGGCAGGGCCTTGGTTTCGCCGGGGTCGTCGACCAGGTCGAAATAGCGCGCTTTTTTCTCCTTGAAGTCGAATATCACCTTGTACCGGCCCTGTCGCAGGGAAAAGATATCGCGTTTCTGATCGCGTAAGCTCGCGAGAATGGGTCGTGCTCGGATCGGTTTGCCGAGATCGCGCCCGACCCAGTGTTCGGGTGGGTCGATACCGGCCGTACGCAGCAGGGTCGTACTCAGATCGAGCAGATCGACGCTTTCGCCACGTTTTTCAGCCTTCGGAAACACCTTGGGTGCACGGACGATCAGCGGCACCCGGATGACTTCTTCGTAGAGCGTTTTTCCGTGGCCCCGCCCGCCGTGATCGACGAATTCCTCGCCGTGGTCGGCGGTGACGACCACCATCGTTCGTTCGAGGCGGTCTTCTCCTGCGAGCCAGTCGATGATTTTCTTGAACTCATGGTCCACGTAGGTGATTTCACCGCGGTAGAGCGCCCGCATCTTCGATCCATTGACGGGCTTTCCAGCCGCGAGTTCGCGATCGAAAGTGACGACCGCTCGCATGGAGCCGTGGCGCGCTCCGTTCGCGCGTTGGTCGTAGAGCGTTTCGTAGGGCGGCGGGGGCGTGTACGGCGCGTGTGGATCGATGACCAGCGCGAAGAGAAAGAGAGGCTTGTTCCGCGGGGCGTTCTTCATCTTCTCGATGATGCGGGCTCCCACGGCATGAGCGTCGGCGATCAGATCCTCCGACGAGGGCCGCTTCGTTCTCTTCCGGCGAGTATGGAGGGTGAGGAAGTCATCGAAACCGCGCGCGAAACCGAGTTCCCGGCTCGCATTGGGATTCGCGACGATGGCGATCGTGTGATAGCCCGCGTCGCGAAGCAAGCCGGGCAAGACGGGGAAGGCATGCGTCGCCGGCGAGAGCCAAGTGTCCAGATTCTCGGCACCGTGAGCCGGAGCGTGCACGCCCGTCAAGAAGGATGCGACGCTCGGGCGAGTCGCCGATGAAACCGCATACGCTTGCTTGAAGACGACGCCTCGTTCCGCCAAAGCATCGATCGCCGGTGTCTTGGTGATCGAGGCGCCATAGGCTCCCACCTCGTCGGCGCGCAGGGTGTCGATCATGTAGACGAAAAGATCCGGAGGTCGCGGATCGCCCGGCTGTGCGTCTTTGCTCCCGGCGATGGCGAAGGCGGTGGCGACCAGCCAGAACGAAGCGGCTCCGGCGCATGCTCGTCGAATCGTACGCGTGCTCATGACTCCAAGCATACATCGCAATGCGTCCAGAGGCGGTCCTGAC
>JALUUK010000229.1 GCA_027021395.1 Acidobacteriota bacterium | reverse complement strand
GTGCAGCTTCGTGGGCTTGCTCTTCGCTCGTGGCGGCGACGGCCGCGATCGGGTCGCCGACGAAGCGCACGCGGTCGATGCAAAGCGCGTGCTCGTCTTGTGAGACGGGGAGGACTCCAAAGGGATTCGGCATGGCCTCACCGGTCAGGCAAGCGATCACTCCGGGCATCGCCTCGGCCCGTGAAGTGTCGATGTCGGCGATGCGTCCGTGCGGCACGGTGCTGCGCACCAGCTTCATGTAGATCATGCGAGGAAACGAAAGATCGCCGGCATAGACCGTGCGTCCCGAGACCTTCGATCGGGCATCGACTCGCCGGAACGGTGTTCCGACGATGCGGCGCTCGGGCTCGTTCTCCGTTCCCGCGTCCTGCGCGGCGGATGCCGGATGCGCACTGCCCCAGAAGGTCTCTCGCGCCGGGCGGGTGTCGTCTTCGCCGCGCAGGCGGGCGGCCGCCCACTCGACGCCTTGCACGATCTTTTGGTAACCCGTGCATCGACAGAGGTTGCCGCCGAGCGCGGCCTTGATCTCCTCTTGCGTCGGCCGCGGGTTGCGTTCGAGCAGGGCTTTCGCGGAGACCAGCATACCGGGGGTGCAGTAGCCGCATTGGGCGGCGCCGATATCGGCGAAAGCCGCCTGAAGCGGGTGCAGCGCGTTGCCTTCCTGCATCCCTTCGACCGTTTCGATGCGGGCCCCATCTTTGTCTGCGGCCAACTCGAGGCAGGAGAGTACGGGCCGACCATCGAGCAGGACGGTGCAGGCGCCGCATTCGCCTAGCTCGCAGCCGTGCTTCGTACCCGTCAGGCGAAGGTCCTCGCGCAGAACTTCGAGTAGGGTGCGATGATCGGCAACCGCCACCGTCCGTTCCTCGCCGTTGACGGTCAGTTTCACTGTTCTGCTCGGTGACGCCATGCTCGTTCCTCTAGGGCCGACGGGCGGGAATCCGGTTGACAGCAGCCCCGCCGAGAGTATTCTAATCGAACGTTCGTTCGAAGCGCTACTTTCCTACCGGAGTTCACGATATGGGCGAAAATCCCCAGAGCGACTCGCCAAGCCCTTCTGAAGGCAAGGCAAGTTCCCCAAGTCTCGCAGCGACCACTCGGCGCTTGAACAAAGAAGCCAAGCTCGGGCGTCTGCTCGAAGTCGCGGCGGCGCTGATGGCCCGACAAGGGTACAGCCAAACCACCATTCGGGATGTCTCCCGTGAGACGGGCTATTCCCTCGCCGGCATGTACTACTACTTCCAAAGCAAGGAAGAACTGCTCTACCTCATTCAGTTCCGAACCTTCGGGACTCTGCTCGAACAACAGGAGGCCTCCGTCGCCGAAGGCGGAACGGCCATCGAGCGCCTGCGTCGCCTAGTGCGGGGGCATCTCTCCTACTTCGATTCCCACCCGAACGAGATGAAGGTCTGCACCTACGAACTCGACTCGCTCGCCGGCGATCTCTATGCGAGAACCGAAGAGATCAGGCGTCGTTACTACCACCTTACGAGCGAGATCGTTGGTGAAATCATGGGCCACGCCACCGACGGTCCCGTCACCGATCTCGACGTGCGCCACAACACCCTCTTTCTCTTCGGTGCGCTCAACTGGGTCTTCATGTGGTTCGATCGCGAGGTCGACGGCGAGGTCGACGATCTCGTGGACAAGGTGATGACGATGTTTCTCGACGGGATTCGTGGAGCCGATCGATGACATCCGCGTTTCGGCTCCGTGCTGCGGTGCTCGCGGCAGGCGCTTCGACTCGCATGGGTCGACCGAAGGCCCTGCTCGAGATCTCTTCGGAAAGCGCCTTGAGCCGAATCGTCCATGTTCTTCGCAGCACCGGCTTCGAGACGCCCGGCATCGTGATCGGAGCACATCGCGAGGCCGTGACGGCCGAGGTCGACAGCCTGCGAGCGCAGGCCCTGGTCAACCGGAAGTGGGATGACGGGCGGTTTTCATCCGTGCGCTGTGCGGCGCATTGGGCTCTTGCGCAAGAAGGAGTGCAGGGGCTTCTGCTTTGGCCGGTGGATTGTCCGGGTGTTTGCGCACAGACGGTGCTTCGTCTCGCGGAAGCCTTCCAAAAGGCGCCCGAATGGAATCATGTGCCGTCCCATCGTGGTCGCGGTGGCCATCCGGTCTTGCTGTCCATCGCGACCTTGCGAGCGATCGCCAACACCGAGGGCGATGCCGATCTCCGGGACTTCGTGCGCGGAGCGAAGGTCGATCCGGGAAATTCCCTCCGCAGAATGCTCGACGTCGACGATCCGGCGGTTCTCGAAAACCTCGACACGCCGCAGGACTATCGGGTTTTCTTGACGAAGAACGCGACGAGAGAGCGAGAACCTCATGGAGAAGTATCCCATGGCTGATTCCAACTCGGGTCGCGACAGACCGAAGGAGCGGGGTCCCGACCCGCTCGTGGCCATCGGGCAAGCGGGCGAATCGGTGGATATCGAAGCTCATCGGGAATTCGCACGTCTTGCCGAAAAAGGCGAAGCCGTGGTGCTCGTGACCGTCATCGGCTCCGAGGGTTCCGCTCCCCGCGGTATGGGAGCCGCCATGGCCGTGCGCAAGGATGGAAGCAGCGTGGGCACGGTCGGCGGCGGCAGCCTCGAGGTCTTGGCGATTCGCCACGCGCTCGAAAGCCTCGAGGACGGCAAACCCCGGCGCTTTCACTACGACTATTCCTGCGGCCCCGATCAGAACCTCGATAAGGCCTGCACCGGAAAGACCGATTTCTACGTGCAGCCCTGCTTGCCGCGTCCGGCGCTGTGGATCTTCGGCGCGGGCCATATCGCGCGTGCCCTCGCACCGATGGCCCAAAGCGCCGGTTTCAAGGTTTCGGTGCTCGACGACCGCACGGGATTTCCCGACTCCGGGCTTTTCCCGCCGAGCGTAAGTACGCACCATGGCGGCTACCGCAAGATGATCGAGAAGCTCCCGCTCGACGGCGGAAGCTATATCGTGATCGTCACGCACGGGCACACTCAAGATGAAGCCGTTCTCTCGGCTTGCTT
>JALUUK010000228.1 GCA_027021395.1 Acidobacteriota bacterium | reverse complement strand
GCGCTGCGCTCTTCCGGCGGCGCTGAGTCCCACGCGCTCTCGCTGGACGCTTCTGACCGAGCAAGGGCGCCGGCAGGCGGAAGAACCCGACGCGTCGCCGGCCTTGCTGTGGCTGGCGCGTCGCCCCCGTGCTGCGGCGAGCACGGGGGCGTTTCTCGCACAGGTGCAGGATGAGGCGGAATACTACGACGCGCTGGAAAGAGGCTGGATCGAAAGTCGCGAGCGCATCGGCCCGGCCCGTGGTGCCCCGAAGATCAAGTTCATGCTGCGCGCCGGTGCGAAGCTGAAGGCTTTTCCGGACAAAGCCCGCGCGGAATACTCTCGTGCTCCGGCCCGGATCAAAGTGATCGATCATGTGCTCGCCGGAGGAACGGGGTCGAGTGCCGAGTTGGCGCAGGCGGCGGGAGTCAGCGCCTCCGTCGTCCGCGCATTGCTCGAAGCGGATTGGCTCGAGTCATTCGAGACGACGATCGACATGCCGCGCGCTCTCCCTGCGGGAGACTATTCTGCGGATCCTCCCCCCTCGCTCAGCGAGGATCAGCGAAGTGCGCTCGCCTCCCTCGAGCCGATACTCGCAGCGGGGGAATTTCAGTCCGTCGTGCTCTTCGGCGTGACCGGTTCGGGGAAGACGGAGGTTTACCTGCGCGCGGCGGAAAAGACGCTCGCGCGCGGCAAGACCGTGCTCTATCTGGTGCCGGAGATCGGTCTGACACCACAGCATGCGACCTCGTTGATCCGTCGCTTCGGCGATCTGGTCGTCATGCTGCACTCGGGGCTCGACGATCGGCAGCGCTACGACTCCTGGCAGCGAACGCGAGACGGTCGTGCGCGTGTCGTCGTCGGCGCCCGCTCCGCCTTGTTTGCGCCTCTCGATCGCCTCGGCTTGATCATCGTCGACGAAGAGCACGATCAAGGCTACAAGCAAGAAGAAACACCTCGATATCATGCGAGAGATCTCGCTCTCGTGCGCGGCCGCGCGGCGAGCGCCGTGGTCATCCTCGGTTCGGCGACACCATCGCTCGAGAGCTGGCGGCTCGCGCGTTCGGGAAACGCGGTCTTGCTCGAACTGCCGCGAAGAGTCGGCGCCGGCAAGCTTGCCGACGTGCAGGTCGTGGACATGCGCGAGGAGTTTCGAGAAACGGGAGAGGAGGATCTTCTCTCCCGTCCCTTCGTCGCCGCGCTCAACGCCGCGCTCGAACGCGAGGAACAGGCGATGATCCTACTCAATCGGCGCGGTCATACGCGCATCCTCCTTTGCCGTGCCTGCGGCGATGGAGTGGAATGTCGATCTTGCAGCGTCCCGATGGTCTGGCATCGCGATGGTGTGAGGCTTCGTTGTCATTACTGCGGCTACGAGCGGCAACGACCGCTGCGCTGCCCGTCTTGCGAGTCGGAGCACCTCGCGGATTTCGGCGCCGGGACGCAAGCTCTCGAAGAGGTCGTGGAAGCGGCGGTTCCCGGTGCGCGCGTGGCTCGGCTCGACCGGGACGTGGCGCGCTCTCATCGGCGCTTGGCGGAGGTGCTCGGGAGTTTCAACCGGCACGAAATCGACATCCTCGTCGGCACGCAGATGATCGCCAAAGGACACCATTTTCCGCGGGTGACCGTCGTGGGAGTGCTTTCGGCCGATGCCACCTTGCGCATGCCGGATTTTCGAGCGGCCGAACGCACCTTTCAACTCGTCACCCAAGTGGCCGGCCGAGCGGGCAGGGGAGAGTTTCCCGGAACGGTCTTCGTTCAGGCCTATCGGCCGGATCACCCGGCCTTGGTCTGGGCTTGTGAACAAGACTATCGAAGCTTTGCCGACAAGGAACTTCCAGCACGAGCCTCCCTGCACTATCCGCCCACGGCGGCCCTCGCGAATATCATCGTTCGTGACAAGAACCGCGCTCTTGCACAAGAGCGTGCCGTGGCGTTTGCGAGTGCAGTCCGCAAAGCCGGACAAGACGCCGTGGCCGTGCTCGGACCGGCCGAGGCGCCGCTAGCGAGGCTACGAGATCAGTGGAGGGTGCAGCTCTTGGTACGCGCAAGGCGCCGTCGACGTCTGATCGAGAGTCTGCGTTCGGCACTGGCCGATCTTCTCGGCAAGGATGCCGGCATGCCCGGCTGGCTGATGCTCGACATAGATCCACGCTCGTTGCTCTAGCCCGCTCGAACTTTCGGTCTTTGTCGGGCGTGCTCACGCGTTCTCTGCGGGTTCGGGATACAATGGATCGCCGACGGGTGGTGCCGGCCGGGAGCGAGACGGGACGGCAGGGAGGCACCAGCGTGTCAGGCCGAGAGAGGCGTGGTATGCGTCGACCGAATCCATTGGTCATCGTCTTGTTCGTCAGTGCGACCTTGTTGCTCGCGGGGTGTGCCTATTTGAAGGGCACCTTGCCTCAAGAAAAGGGTTTGCATCCGCGCCTGACCCCTTACGCGTATCTGGAAGAGGGGAGTCTCGTCGCGCTCGGGGTGGATACCGAGCCGACGCGTCGACGGGAAGCGCAAGATTTCATTCCTCTCGCCGTCGGCGTGGCGAACAAAGGCCTCGATGAATTGACCTTGACGCGCGAGTCTTTCACCTTGATCGATGCAGAGGGCCGGCGATACGGGATGGCGAGCGTGGCGGAAGTTCGCGGCCTCGGAATGGTCACGACATACGACTACCGTCTGGCAGAACAATTCTTCAGCGTGTTTTCGAGCCGATGGTCTTCCTGGCCGCGCATCTCCGCGGTTTTCTTTCCGCGACAGGCTTCGGACCGAGGGCTGCGCTTCGTTCAGCGCCGCTCGATCCTGCGCGAACGGGTCGAGTTGCATCGGCGGTCGTGGATGATCGACATGATCTATTTTCCCCATCCCGAAGGAAAGATTCTTGATCAGTACTTTGAAGTCTGGCTCGATGCTCCGGAACTCGAGGAGCCGGTCTTCGTCAAGTTCCGCGTTCGTTGATGATTCCCGTCAAGACCATCCTCGTCGGCCTGACCGATCCCGCCCAAGCGGTCGAGGTCGCTCGGCTCGGCCCCGACGCCATCGTGCTGGAAATCGGGGAGGATGGGCCGACGGCAATCTGCGGTGAACGAGCCGACGAAGTGATTTCGGCTTTCGGGCCGCTGACGACCGTCTTTGCGGCGTTGCAGCCGGGCCGGACGCCGCCGAAAGGCTGCCGCGGCATCGTGGCTGCGCTCGCCGACGACGCACCGGAGCCGGGCCTCGCTCAGATGGTTTGGGTGCCGCATGTCCTGGCGATCCCCGAGCGCATCCCCTCCGACGTGGATCTGCTTTGGGTGCGCCCGCGAAAACGTGGGTCTTCGACGGCGACACGCTTCGACTATCGCCGTATCGAGCGCCTCTCTCGTAGGTTTCGGGTCGCGCTCGAGGTGGATGAAGGAGCGGCAGGAGTCGAAACCGCGATCCGTCTCGGCTCCCCCTACGGGCTCGTCTTTGCTCACGGCGTATGGTATCGCCCGGGTTTCATCGACACCGATCGCTTGGAGCAAGCCCTTGCGGTGGTCGCGCGGGTCAACAAACAGGCCTTTCACTCCTGAGTGTCGTAGTTTTCGCCGGATTCGGAGCGGACGGTATCGCAGCGGCAACGCTGGAGGTTGCGGTTGCAGGCGAAACAGTAGCCATGCGAGTGGAACCAAGCGAAAGCTTCTTCCTGCCAAGCATCGGCGATGCCGATGCGCTCTTCGCTGCTGAGGTTCGCCTCGTCGAGCCAAGCCTTCATGTTCTCGAGGCTGCGATGATAAGAGGAAAGTAGGTCGAAGATGGTCAGGACTTCATTCGCTGGGGTCATCACTGCTCCTCGCGACCTATCCTCGGATCTTTTCCCGGCCGAGTAAGCCCCGCTTCGGAGAGCCCGCTGATTCTCCCCCGCAGGAGGCGGTGCACTTTCGTCGATGATCGCTGGCGGAAGGGGTGGGATTCGAACCCACGGAGAGCTTGCACCCTCAACGGTTTTCGAGACCGTCGCCTTCGTCCACTCGGCCACCCTTCCACGGCATCGTCGAAATCGAGGCGAGATACTAACCCGGTTTTCTCATGGAACCCACAACTCGAAAGCGACCTCCATACCGAGCGCGAGGCTCTTGGCCACGCACGGCTCTCCGGGCTGTATCGGCCCGACTCCGGCGGGGGTGCCGGTGAAGATCAGATCGCCGGCTTCGAGTTCGAACCACCGGCTGAGTTGCATCACCGTCTCGACCGGCGAGAGGATGGCTTGTCCGAGAGTGCCGCTTTGGCGCCTCGTGCCGCAGACGCTCAGGTGGAGATCGATCTCTTTCCATCGCCGTTTCCATGGTGCCCACGGCGCCAATGCCGAGATCGGAGCCGCTCCGGCGAAGCCCTTGCTGCGGGCCCAGGGATGACGCTTCTCCTTGGCCCGCGCTTGGATGTCGCGAGCGGTCAGATCGACACCGATCGCCAATCCGGCGATGGCATCATCGGCTTCTCGAGCCGAGAGCCGACTGCCGCCGATCCCTAGCGCCAGCACGACTTCGACTTCGTGATGCACCAATGAGCACCCCTCGGGCCGGCGGATGCGGCCGCCGCCGGGTCGAAGCGCCGTACGCGGCATGATGAAGACGACCGGTTCCGGATCGGCTTCCATCTCGCGCGCGTGCTCGGCGTAATTGCGCCCGAGCGCGTAGATGCTCGCCGGAATCAGCGGCGGCCTGTCTCCTGTAGAGAACGCGACTTCGATCATTCTTCGGGCCTGCGTTGCCAGCGGGGAATGTCGCGGGGAATGACGGTTTCAATGGGGATGACGCATTCGGAGGCCCAGGCCACCAAGCCGAAAGCGATGGCCGAGGCTGCGGCCGCGAGCAGCCAGACCAACTCGGCAGAAAGGTGATAGCGGACTCCCAAGACCGTCACGAGCACCGTACCCGCCGTAATCAGGAGCGCATTCTTGAGCACGCACAGCCAGCGTACGGGACGCACATGGGCGCGGCACCATCGGCAACGTACGGCATCGCGGAAGCGACGGGTGATCAGATGCATCGGCCAGAGATTTCCACCACACTCGGGACATTGCGCCACGAAGCCTCCTTTGCATTCGGTCGCGTGGATTCTCTCAGCAAGTGCTTCCGCAATTCAAGGGGGGGCGTCGATCTCTACTTGACTCGGCTCATGCGCACGCCTGCAGGATCGCAGATGCCGCATCACTCGAAGCGGCGCAAGAGCAGGCAGGCGTTCGTTCCGCCGAAGCCGAAGCTGTTGGAAGCACAGAGATCGAGGGAATGCTCGAAGGTCGGGCTGGTGACGATTTTCAGGTGCGCGCAGGCTGGATCGACGGCTTCGAGGTTGATGTTCGCCGCCAAAAAACCGTCACGGATCATCAGAACGCAGTAGATGGCCTCGAGACTCCCGGCCGCGCCGATGGCATGGCCGGTCATGGACTTGGTCGAGGAGATGAACGGTTGTCGTGAGCCGAAGACTTCAGCCATCGCTCGAGCCTCGGAGACATCGCCGTAGGGTGTGCTCGTGCCGTGAGCATTGACGTAGTCGACCTGTTCAGGTGCGATCGCGGCATCATCGAGTGCCTTGCGCATGGCCTCGACGGCACCCTCGAAACGCGGGACGACCATATCGTGGCCATCGGAACTCGCCCCGAAGCCCACGATCTCCGCGAGGATCGGGGCACCCCGAGCGAGGGCCGCTTCGAGTTCTTCGATGAGCAGGACGCCGGCACCGCCGGAAAGCACGAAGCCGTCGCGCTCGCGGTCGAAAGGTCGAGAGGCTTTTTCCGGCCGATCATTGAAAGAAGTACTCAAGGAATGCATGGCGTCGAAGGCGGCGGATCGGCACCAGTCGATCTCTTCGGAAGCTCCGACGAGCGCGCGCTCGTAATATCCGTGGCGAATCATCAAGCATCCGAGCCCGATGGCGTGGGCACCTGTCGAGCAGGCGGAGGAAACCGACCAACTCTCGCCGCGCGTGCCGAGTGCCACCGAGACGTTGGCCGAAACGGTCGAGCCCATCACATGAGGGACTGCGTAGGGAGAAACGCGTCGGGTCGTCCCGCGCCGGCGATAGCTGTCGCAAGCCTCCCAATTGGAGAGCGAGGAGCCCGAGCCCGAGCCGATCAAAACGGCGAGACGAGTTCCTCTCACCTCGTCAAGGCTCAAATCGGCCCGGTGAATGGCTTCGAAAGAAGCGGCTAGACCCATGCGCCCGGCACTCGGAGCGGCCTTGAGCAAGCGACGCGGCACCCAGTCGCAGGCCGGCAGGCGCTCGGGCAATCCGGCGATTTGCGAGCTCATCCCGGCCCATTCCGGCATGGCGACGATTCCCGAGCGACCCTCTCGCAGCGCTCCGACGATTTCGTCGATACCGCTTCCGATCGATGAAATGGCTCCGATTCCGGTGATGACGACGCGACGCCCGGCAGGCATGAATCTTCCTCGTAGTTTCGATTCGAAAGCCGGGATTATGCACGAAGCGTGGAAAATCGCCGCTGAGGGACTAGAATCGCGGAGAGGAGAAGCCTATGTCCGAGCATTCTCGGCCGACCGGCGGCGAGGCCGAAAGCGGTCCGCGTCAGCTGCCGCTGCCGTTTCAGATCACCGATTCCGCACTCCGGAAAATCGCCGAATTTTCCGCGTCTCCGGATGTCAAAGATGGAGAGTGCTTCAGGGTCGGAGTCGAGGGAGGCGGGTGCGCCGGCTTCAAATATGTTTTCGAGTTTTCCGCGAGGGAAGAGGGCGATTTGGAGTATTTCGTGGGCGATCTGCGTCTGCTCGTCGACCCGATCACTCTGCAATACATGACGGGCTCGACGCTAGACTATCTCAACACGCTCAACGAAGCGGGGTTCGCCGTCTCAAACCCCAACGCCAAGGCGACTTGCGGCTGCGGAATGTCCTTCGGCGTTTGAATCGACATGAGATCGGCGGGGTGAGCCCCGCTCTTGACCATGCCCGCTTTTGACCACGCCCGCTCTTGACCACGCCCGCTCTTGACCATGAGACCCGATGAGGCTGCACTCATCGCGCAAGGCGTTTCGCGCCTTTGGGGGCCATCGGTGCCGGGGAGCCGCTCTCAGGACACAGGCTAGGCGAGTGCGCCGAAAATAACGCCCACGAGAATGCAAACCGCAATGACCCCAAGAAGATAGATGAGCCGCCATCGCTGCCTAGCGAGGTAACCAAAGGCGAGCCGAGAGCCCGCGTGTCCCTCGAGCAAGCGCAAGACCCAACCGGCACCAAAGTGTCTACCCATGTCGCGCCCTCAGGTTCCACGGTGGAACGTTCCAACCTTCCGCACGGCCATAGATTTACCACGAATCCCCCATCTTGTGACGAAAAAAATGTACAAATGTGAATGCGATTCTTCCATCGCAAACCAGTGTTTCTCGCGGCACGGCTCTCCGGCATTCGACCGATCGGCGGGTCGGTCCCGCATCGAGCTTTCGTCGCGGCGCGGGATCGGGAGTGATGGGTGGGGGGCGGAGCCGCCCCATTCCATCAGGCGGGGTGTGTCTGGTTGAGGGAGGCGAGTCCCCAATCGATCGGCCAAACGGCGACGTCCGCGTCCTTGGGGGCGCTTCGCGCAGCGCCGAGGGCGGCTTGGGCCGCGGCCATCAGGCCTTCAGCATCGGGCCATGGGCCCTGGGGCCCGATCGAGACACCGGCGAAACGGAAGTCTTCTCCCTCCGTGATCCCCGCCTTGCTCAGCGAGGCGCGCAAACGCTCGATGGCGGGTCGCGTGTCTTCGCAATGAGGTAGCAGCAGCGCCAGCAGTCCCGCATCCCACCGTCCGGCGACATCCGAACCGCGCACCGCTCGGCCGACCGCTCTGCCGAGCCGGCGGCTGAGCGCGCGACCTTGCAGGGAGTCTCGGTCGTCGAGTCGTCCCTCGGTGTCGATCAACAAGAGCGCGAGGCTTTGCCGCTCGTCGGCGCAGGTGCGCAGAGATTCTTCGGCGGCACGCACGAAGCCTCTGCGGTTTAGCAGGCGGGTCGCACCGTCGTGAAGGTCTAGGCGGCGAATGCGGTCGGCCTGAGCGCGGACATCTCCTTCACGTCGGGCCAGTCGGGAACGCAAAACCTCGACCTCGTTTCGTTGAGCCGCGAGCAAGCGCAACAGAGCATCACTCGCGAGCGCGAGTAGGATCAACGCCGGGAGGGCGACGACCCAGAGCTTCGGCCGAAGGCCGAGCGGAAGAAGAGTCGCGGCACTGGCTGCGGAAAGCACGAGCCAGCCCACGGCCAAAGCCGAAACCGCAGGGCTCCCGAGTCCCCGACCGCGCCGCCAAGAGCTGACGGCGACGGCGAGCGAAATCACGGCGGAGCCGGACGCAAAAGAAAGCGCGATGGAAGCACCCGTGATACGAGGTGCTGCGACGGCCGCGGCCGTCGCGGCGAGAAGGATCGCCGCGAGACCGGGCCGCAGCATCACTCGCGGACCTCTTCTTTCCAGGAGCGGACTTCGATCGCTTTTTCCCTCGGGAGGTAAATGCCGAAGTCTTTGGCTCCTCCGAGCAGCCGGGGATCGTGCGCAAAGATCGTCGGTGCCGAGCCGACGGTCGCTTCCACTCTGGCGACGAATGCTCCGAAATACTCCATCATGCCGCCTGAGCCGAAGGCGACTCCGGCGATGGCGTGATTCGTATAGAGCACGGCATGCAGCGCGGTATGCCTCGGCGGATTGTCGCTGACTTGGTTGAAGGTGTGGTTGGTTGCACTGTCGAGCCAGAAAGGAGAGCCGCGCCAGATCACGCCGTCGTTGTCGAGATCGATCGGCGGCGCCGTATTGGGATCTGCGGCGCCGGAGTCTAGGCGATCGTTGATGTCTTCGGGAAAGGCAAAGCTCGAGGTTCCGGACGCCGGTAGGCCGGTCAGAGCGATCGAACCGCGCGTGATCGTGTCGTCGTATCGACCGTCTCCATCGAGATCCTCGCCGGTTCCCGGAATGACGTCACCGACGGAGTAGCCCGCGGGGATCAATCCCGAGCCGCACTGATTCGAACCGTCCGCCGTATACCTTCGTACGTCCCACGTGCTGTTGCCTTCGTTCTCGTCATTGGTGCTCGGCAGGTTGTCTACGCCGAGATCTTCTTCCGATTCATTGTCCGGGTCGGCGAGCCAGCCATCGACGCTACCCCAATACGAGCCGTTGGTGAATCGGCCGATCAGGATGTTCTCGCGCGCGAAGAGGCCGACCATGTCGGCGTCGCTGACTTGGTAGGTGCCGGCCGGACTCGTCGCCGTCGTAAAACCGCGCCATGCCTCGATGTCTTCCTCAGCCATCGATGGATGCGCAAGGCTCGAAGCGTTGCCATAGCCCGTGCCGTCCGGATTTCCGGAGCCGGGGAGATGTTCCCGAGGCGGATTGTCGTAGTACAGATCTCGTGGGAGATAGATATTTCCCGAGGTGTAGAGCGCGCCTTGCCCCGAGATCTGCCCGCGAATGATGATGGCTCCAGTCATCGGGCGAAGACCGGCGACGTCCCACTCGTCGTCCGTATTCCATATTCCATCCGCTCCGGGAGAGCCGATGACGACCGGGCCGTCAATGATGATCGGCTGGATTTCGCCGTCGAGGACCATCAACGGACTTTCGTCGTCATCCGTATTCGCTACGCCGTCGCGCCCATACATGTCATCGGCAGTGCCCCATATCCCATCGGCTCCGACGTTGCAGCCGATGCAACCGCGGTATTCGCGATAGCGGCCGAGCGCCCTGTCCCACACCCTAAGAATCGAGCCGCCGGTATCGTCACTGGTGCCCCAAATTCCGTCTGGGCCGGGATCGCCTCCATTCCATTCTCGGGCGGCGCGGACGTAGACTGAGAGATCCGAGAGATTGGGCATCGGAATCTTCTCTTGGTACTCGTACTGGTTGGCGGGATCGCCGAATTCATTCTGGCAGTTTTCCGCGCCGATGATCTGCTGTCCTGCGATCAGGCCGCCGTCATGGACTCGGCCGATGAGATCGTTGCCGACGACCGAGCGGTAGAAGGGCGTGCCGCGGCCGCGAACGCAACTTCCGTAGAGGCGGATATCGCCGTTGGCTCGCATGTTTCCGTGAAAATAGAGCTGGCCGCAGCCCCATCCGCTCATCCATCCGAAATTATTCATGAAGTAGGCGTTGTCGAAAACGCGTGACGGCATCAGTTTTAGACGCACGACCGATGAAAGTGTCTTTTCTTTGCCATCGAGCTTTGCGGTGGATCGAATGTTCATATCGACGAATTCGAGTTCACGTGCCTCATCTGTCGTCGTGGGGTAGGCGAGGATGTTGACGGTGTAGGAGCCTCGCCCATGCGTGACGTCGACGTAGTTGCGCCCGGCGTCGTCCGCCGTGCCGGCAATACCATCAGGTCCGCGGGATCGGCCGTTCGTCAGATGCAAGGCGACGTAGTTGTCGAAGATGTTGTCGAGGTTCGGTTGGCCGACCAACGAACATGTGACGTCGCCCACCATTCTATCAAGGCCCGCCTCCGCAATGTAAAAGAGTTCGACGTCATCGCGATTGGCATCGGCCGTCTTGAGGGAGAGCGTCGACGACCCGAGCAACGACAATCCAGTCACGGTCAGTCCGGCGATGACGAGCAGCACGACCAATAAGGCCGAGCCTCGTTGCTGGTTTTCTCTCTGGCTAAGTCGCTCGATCATGGCTTGTTCCTTACGGTGCCGTTATGAAGAGCTGAAAGTCTTGACACGCGTCGACGAGGATCTGATCATCGGTGTCGTCCGGAGATTCTACGCTGGCATCACGGTCGGGAAGCATGGCGGTCTCTCCGTCGAGCAACGTGTTGCCTTCGTTGTAGTAGGAAGTGACGACGTAGTAGTAAGGAGAACCGGAATCGGCGCTGCCGGAGGTGGTGTCCTCCCAGACGATATCCGGTCTTGCCGCCAAGGCGTTGATCGAATCGTTGGAGAGAAAGTAAGAAGACCAGGTTCCATCCAGCCCACGGGAGTGGACGTATCCTGTCTGATCGGAAACCCACGCGCGCCGGGAATCGATCATCGCTACATCGGTCGGAGGTCCTGGGCTATTCCAGTAGGACGGTCCGATAGCCGCGTCGAAGCGAATGACCGTCCCTGCCGGTTCGGATGCGGCATACACGATGCTGTTCGGCGCGACGCAGTCGATGGAGGTGATCTCACCGCCGACACCCATCGAGAATGTCGTCCAGGTGTTCCCCTTGTCTTTCGACATGAGGATTTCGTCGTTTCCGGTGATCCAGACCTCTCCCTGTGGATCATCCAGATTCACGGTTGTGCACACATCGCGGATCGGCTGTGCGGACGACGTGATGTCGCTCCAATTCAACCCGCCATCGACCGAGCGCAGCATGACGCCGTTGTCGCCGACGATGAAGGCGTATTGGCCGTCCGTGGCCACGGCAAAGAGATCGTCGACCACTCCGGTCGATATGGGTGTCCATGTGACACCGTCATCTTCGCTGCGCAGGAGTGTTCCGCTATCACCCACGGCGAGCGCGAAGCTCTCGGTGAAGACGACGTCGCGGAGGTCGACCGCTGTGGCGGAGGCGGCCGAGTCCCACGTCGCACCACCGTCGGTCGAATAGCTGATCGAGCCCGAAGTCCCCACGATGATGCCGCGCAGGCGATCGACGAAGTCGACCGAGTAGAGAATCGATGTCGAAGGGTCGGGCAGTGTGTCCCAAAACGCCCCGCCGTCGCGAGTGTGGAAGGCCTTGCCGGCGCTTTCGGAACCGACAGCCCAGGCGATGCCGGTCAAACCGATTTCCGCGAGGCGCTCGTTGGCGGTCAATCCGATGGGATCGTTGACCATGTTGTTCGAATAGCCGTCACCGTCGGTGTCTCGGCCGAGGTAGATGCGATAGCGAATCAGATCGGGGTCGTATCCGGCATCCTCGTTTTCCGGATTGCCCATGAACCAGATCTCATTCCTATTCGTCGTTCCGTCGTACGCCACCGTGCGGATGTGCATGTCGAGCGGAAAGGTCGGACCTCGGTACGACCGCGCGCAGAAGCGGGGGCTGTAGGGGGAGAGGGAGCCGTTGTCGTCGCGGCTGCGCATCCAGTAGTAGTAGAGCGTGCCGAAGACCGGGGCAGATGTGGAATTGCTCGCGTTGTCGACGAAGTTGTAGGTGGGCGAGCCGTCGGCATCGATGATGCTCGCATGCACCGGAGTCTGACAACGGAAATCCGGAGAGGTCGAGCGATAGATCCAATAGCCTTTGACGATGCCGCCGTAGCCGGTGGTGTTCATATTCTCATCGGGCGAAGGTTCCCAATTGACGCGCAGTTGGCTTCCATCGTCACCGGGGAGATCTTCGACCCATCCGTTTTTCGGATAGGCCGCACCAACCAGCGCGGGGTAGGGCCCGGCCACCGGGTCTTTTTCCGACAACTGAGGAGTGCAGTCCATCGCACGAACCTTGTACCAGTATTGCTTGGGCGGCCACGAGCGGAAGTTGATCCAGTTGTCGGTCCAGGTCGAGATGCCGGCGCCGGTCTCCGAATAGGGTGTGGCGGAAAAAACGTTGTTCTTGTCCGTGCGAAAGACGATGTAGCGTTCCACGTCCATCTCGAAGTCGCCGTCGTCGGCTGAGAGGCCCCAGTTGATCGTCAATTTCCCATCGGCATTGACGTCCGCACAAGCATTCGAAATCACCGGCGATGTGATCGGCTCGGGGTAGTCGCCGCAGGCACCCCCCGGGAGTTCGATGTTGCGCGGCTTGATCTTCGTGCTCTGGGTAACGGAGCGGTATCTCCACGGAGTCGACGTGCTCGAACGGGTCGCATCTCGGTAATCCTTGTCGGGATAACTGGTTTCCGCCGTGAGATGAACATCGACGAGCTTGATGATGTCGGAGATTCTGCGATCGAGAACGCCGTTTCCGTTGCGATCTTCGCCCGCGTCGAGCGTCCCATCGTCGTCGACGTCCTCATCGGTGACCGGGCCGAGAGCCGCAAGTTCCGAGGCTTCGAGGATCCCATTGTTCGCCGTGCCGCCGCCCGCTCCGTTGTCACCCCAAAGATCGAGGTCGGCGTCGGAGTCGAAGTCACCCCAATACAGGAAGAGCGGCGAAGGTTGAGCTCCGCTAGGGTAGGCGACGGGGCCGCGGATCAGGGCGATGGTGTCGGATGGGTTCGTGTTGTCGCTCCCGTTGTATCCGTAGACTTCACGGCGAAGAATGTAAAGCCCCGGATTCGATACGACGGATTCTTCGGCGTCATCTCCATGGTCTGCCGCGGCGATGGTTCCGTCTCCCGTAGAGTCCAGCGTGTAGCGGATGGTTTCCGCGCCGGTTCCGAAGGTGACCGGGGCGTAGCCTGAAGGAAGGGTCGCGCCGGAAACATCATCATGAATCGCATCGATGTTGGGGTCGACATCGCCGTTGAAGACGATCTCCCATGGTGCCGCGAAGACGATGCGTTCTTGTCCGACCAGATCGTCGTCCGTCTGCGCCGTTCCATCCGGACCATTGTCGGCTACCGTT
>JALUUK010000227.1 GCA_027021395.1 Acidobacteriota bacterium | reverse complement strand
CTGCCGGCATCCGTGCTTCCGGCTTACCGGGTCAGCCGCATGAACCCGCTCGCAGCACTTCGGAGCGAATGAGAACAGAGCATGGATACTCCTCTTCCTCCCGCCCCTCGGCACCGTTTCAAGTGGAAATGGTTCGTCGCCATCGCCGTCGGCGTGATGGCCGTTGCTTTTGCCCTTCGTCTAGAAGCCGCCGCGCCCAAGGTTCCGGCTTCGTCGATCGTGTTGAGCACCGTCGAGCGCGGCATGTTGGTGCGACAGGTTCGAGGACCTGGGAAGCTGATTCCCGAACAGATCCGATGGGTGCCGTCCATCGTTCCCGGACGGGTCGAACGCAGGCTCGTGGTTCCCGGAGCACGGGTGAAATCGAATACGACTCTCATCGAGCTGAGCAATCCGGAGTTGGAACTCGAGTTGCTCGAGGCACAAAGTGATTTGGCGTCTGCGCGGGCTTCCCTCGTCGATCTTCGCACTCGGCTTGCGGCCCGAAATCTCGCTCAGGAGGCGGTTGTCGCATCGTCGCAGGCGCTGCTGCACAACGCCGCTCGGAGCGCCGAGTCGGCAAATCGCCTCGAGCCGGAGGGCCTGATCTCGCGCCTCGAAGCCGCAACCGCACGCGCACTAGCTGCCGATCTCGACGCGCAACTGGAAATCGAGCGGCGCCGACTTCTCATCTTCTCGGGAGCAACTCCAGATGAGCTGTCGGTTCAGCAGATCCAAGTCCGGCGCCTAGAGCGCGTGGTCGAGGCCCACAAAGCCCGAATCGCCTCCTTGCGCATAACAGCCGGTATGGATGGAGTTCTGCAGGACTTGTCTGTGGAGGAGGGGCAGTGGGTACAACCCGGCGCGACGGTCGCGAGGATCATTGAGCCGGAACACCTAAAAGCACTCGTAAGAATTCCTCAGATTCAGGCAAACGAAGTAGCTGTCGGTCAGCCGGCGATCATCGACACCCGCAACGCGACGATCCACGGCCAAGTGGCGCGCATCGATCCCGCCGTGCAGGACGGAGTGGTCAATGTAGAGATCGCCCTCAAAGGCAAGATGCCGCAGGGAATTCGACCCGATCTATCCGTCGATGCCATCGTCGAAGTGGAGCGTCTTGCCGACGTGTTGCAGGTGGACCTTCCTTCGGCCGGTCGATCCCATGGAAAGGCGGCTCTCTTCCGGCTCGAGGACGAGGGCATGGCGCTTCGTACGCAGGTCGTCTTCGGCCGAGCATCCATACGGAAGATCGAGGTCGTCGACGGCCTCGAGGAAGGCGACATCGTGATTTTGTCGGATATGGCGCAGTGGGCTTCTTACGATCGCCTACGGCTTCGATAGCCCGAATGGCCGATGCAACCCTCGAGCGAGAACGCTCTCGGCGACGGGCTTGCGAAGATTCCAGGTGAGGAGATCCGGATATGCATGAACAGAACCAATCTCTGATCGAGTTGAGCAAGGTCAGCCGCGTGTTCCGCACCGAGACGCTCGAAACTCTAGCACTCGATGAGATCGATCTTTCGATCGACAAGGGAGAGTATGTTGCGATTTCCGGACCATCGGGCTGCGGCAAGACGACGTTGCTGTCCATTCTCGGCTTGCTCGACGAGCCCACCAACGGCAAGTTCACCCTCGCCGGAGAAGCCGTTGCAAGCCTCGGTCGCAAGAGGCGCGCTGTATTACGGAATCGGCAGATCGGTTTCATTTTTCAGTCTTTCAACTTGATAGACGATCTGTCCGTGCGCGACAACGTCGAACTTCCTCTCACCTATCGAGCCATGGTCGCGACCGAGCGTCGAGATCGAGTTCATCAAGCGCTCGAACGCGTCGGAATGACGAATCGTGCGGAGCACTTCCCATCTCAGTTATCCGGCGGCCAGCAGCAACGGGCCGCGGTCGCACGAGCCATCGCCGGGAGCCCGGCAATCCTGCTTGCCGACGAACCAACAGGCAATCTCGACTCGAAGAACAGCTCGACCATCATGGACCTGCTTGGCGAACTTCACGCCGACGGAGCTACGATCTGCATCGTCACACACGACCAGCAGCATGCTGGACGAGCCGAACGCACGGTCCACCTTTTGGACGGGCGAATTCGTGCGGAGAAAACATCGCTCCCTGAAACGGCACCTTCAGATTCTTCGAGATTGTAGTAGGAGACACTCGACATTCGTACTCGTCGGCGACGGCATGGAGCGGTGATGGAAGACTGCAGCCCCTTCAGTCCAAACCGAGAACTCTGCCCCATGTAGAAGCGCAGCAGCGCCTCCACGGCACGAATCCACTGCCTCGATCCCGACGCCTAGTCATGAGCGGTGCTCGCCAAGCTCGCGGTACCGTTCATCTTCGTGATCCTGCTCTTCGTATCTTTGATGATGAGCGCCGGCTACCTGCTCCAGGGCACTGCCGCAGAAAAGGAGAATCGTGTCGTCGAAGTCTTGCTTTGCTCGGCCAAGCCGGACGAGTTGCTCTCCGGAAAACTGCTTGGGCTCGGCGCTGCGGGTTCGGTACAGGTGACGATCTGGTTCGGAATGGTGTTGGTCGCGGGCGTAACCGGAGTCGCGGCGCTAGGTCTTGCCGGGGTCGAGATTCCATGGCTATCGCTCTCACTGTGTCTGCCCTTCTTCGGTGCCGGCTATCTCTTTCTCCGCAGCTTGATGCTCGGAACCGGCTCGCTCGGCAGCAACATCAAAGAGAGCCAGCAATTCAGCATCATCTGGACGCTCGCGACCCTGCTCCCTGTGGCCTTCTTGCAAGTGCTGCTGAACGATCCGCACGGGACCTTGGGCAGAGTGCTGACCTGGATCCCATTTACCTCACCGCTCACGGTGATCTTACGTACCGCCGTCGATGCTCCGGGAATCGCTTGGTGGGAAATCGCGGGTGCATTCACCGTGCTGCTCGTTGGAACCTGGTTCGCAATCCGGCTAGGCGCCCGCCTTTTCCGAATCGGCCTGTTGCTCACAGGTACACGCCCGAAATTGCGCGAGATTCTCCGCCAAGCCCGACTACCGTAGCCGAAGGGTAACTCGACCCATCTTTCCGCTTTCA
>JALUUK010000226.1 GCA_027021395.1 Acidobacteriota bacterium | reverse complement strand
GAATTGCTTTTGGGACTTTACCGACCCGAGCGGGGGGCGTAACTTTAGGAGTGCATACAGCCCGTCAAGGAGCCGCCGTAAGGAAATCATGGCCTACCTCGAACAAAAACTGCAGGCCCGCTTGTCACAAAAGCTCATCATCACGCCTCAATTGCAGCAGGCGATCAAGCTCTTGCAGCTTTCGAAGCTGGACTTGCAGCAGGAGATCTCGCACGAACTCGTGAACAACCCTGCTCTCGAAGAGGCCGGCACGACACTCGAGCAAGGCAGCGAATCCACGGCGAACGAAGCGGCAAGCCAAAGCTCGGAGCGCGAAGTGACGGCCGGCGAAGACGCCGACCGTCGCGATGACGATTTCGACTACGCTTCATTCTTCCGCGACCTAGAAGACAGCTACCAGCCCACACGCGGCGTCGCCGAGCAGCGACCGATCGAAGATCTTCCTTCCGTCGAGCAGTTCGTCCGCTCTCGCGGCCACCTTTCCGACCACCTCTCTTGGCAACTCGAGATGAGCGCGCTCTCGCCTCGACATCAAGCCATCGGAGAGGCGCTGATCGGCAACCTCGATGAGAAGGGCTACCTCGAAGCGAGCCTCGAAGAAATCGCAGGAATGAGTCCTGACGAAAAACAGCCTTGGACCGTCGAAGAGGTCACAGAGGTCAAGCGCGCGATCCAGCATTTCGATCCTGTCGGCGTCTGCAGTTCTGATCTGCACGATTGCTTGCGCGTCCAACTCGACGTGGCGGGCATGGGCGACACGATCGCCGCGACGGCCATTTCAGAGCACTTCGATCTTCTCGAAAACCGTAAGCTCGGAGAACTCAAGCGCGTTCTTGGTATCGACGATGAGCAACTCGACGCTCTGCTCGAGCTCATCCGACACCTCGATCCCCGGCCGGGAGAGAAATACAACCCCGAACCGACCACCTACATCACGCCGGACGTCTATGTCGTCAAGGACGGCGATGACTACCGTATCGTGCTCAACGACGAGGGATTGCCGCGATTGCGAGTCTCCCCGACTTACCGAAAGTTCTTCCGAGAGGGGAAGGACGGTCAGGCCTCCGACCGCAATGCACAGGAATTCGTCAAGGAAAAGGTCAAGGCGGCGTTTCGCCTGATTCGCTCGCTCGAGGAACGGCAGCGGACGATTCACAAGGTTGCTTCGGCTATCGTCAAGTTCCAAAGACCTTTCCTCGACAAGGGTATCGAAGAGATCAAACCCCTGGTGCTACGCGACGTGGCGGAAGAAATCGGAATGCATGAGTCGACGGTTTCCCGTGTCGTCAATCACAAGTACATGCACACCCATCGCGGCCTCTTCGAAATGCGCTTCTTCTTCCACAGCGGCCTTTCCTCCTCTGAAGGCGATGCCATATCCTCGCTGACAGTGAAAAACAAGATCAAGAAGATGGTCTCCGAGGAAAGTCCCACCAAGCCGATGAGCGATCAAGCCATCGCAGAAGCCTTGCGTGAGGACGGCCTGAAGATCGCTCGGCGTACGGTGGCGAAGTACCGGGAAGAGTTGCGCATACCACCTTCGACCCAGCGCCGACAACGCCGCTGAACATCTTACGAGCTAAGGGCATCCCTTGAAATCGACGGTTCGAAGCCCCCATCCCATGCCGCGCAGCCGAGAGGCGCGCCTCTTGAATGGGGCGAATCTGCGGGTATCATTCCGGCGTAGGAACTTTCTCGAATGCATGTGTCCGAAGAGTGAAGATCCCGCACGACCCCAACGAAGTGCCGCACCACACGACAGGGAGATCATCCATGACAGTAGAAATCACCGGCCGCCACATCGATCTATCGGAGAGAACGCGAGAGTACACGGAAGAAAAACTCTCCAAACTCGAACGACTGATGGATCAGCTCAGCATTCACGTGACGTTGACACCGGAAAAGCATCGCTACTGCTGTTCGATCGTAGCCCACGGCAAGGGGGTAACCTATACCAGTGAGCGAATCGAGGACGACCTCTTCGCCGCGATCAACGGATCCGTCGAAGTTCTCTCGCGCAAGCTCCGCAAGAACAAGACCTCACGCCTTTCGGATCGTCGCCCGGGATCCGATTCGATTCGTCATCTAGACGGTGGGGAAGAAGCCGTAAACGAGTAGGCGGCCTATCGCCGATGACGTGCTTACAGGGCGGGATGAGAAATGACTCAACGACGGATTCTGATAGCCGATGATTCTTCGACGATTCGAAGAGTCGTCACGCACGCCTTCGCCGGCACGGATGTCGATGTCCTGACGGCGGCGCACGGAAGGGAAGCTCTAGAGATCGCCCGTGCGGAAGTTCCTGAGTTGATCCTCTGCGATGTCGTCATGCCCGAACTCAGCGGCTACGAAGTCATCGAAGCTCTGCGAGACGACCCTCGCACGGCATCGATTCCTGCGCTCTTGCTGACCGGAGCCTTCGAACCTTTCGACAGAGAGCGTTCTGAGGCCTGTGGCGCGAACGGGCACTTGAGCAAGCCTTTCGAGACGCATGTGCTCATCCGCCAAGTCGAAGAGCACCTCGCAGAAACTCGAAATCGCGCGGAAGAAGAACCGTCTGCTTCCATGGCCGAGGAACACGGGCTAGAGGCGCCCATTCCGACCCTGCCGAACACGCGTCCCTCACCGCTGCTGGATTCTTTGCCGGATGAGTCGCCGCTCGGCTGTCTTGGAAGCGCCCACCGGGAGCGCGATTTCTTGCCTCCCGCCGCTCCACCCCTGCCCGGTGACGCGAATTTCCACTTCGGCGACAAGAATCCATCTCCAAGCGAAGATTCGTCGAGCGGAGATTCTCCATTGAGTCGGCTATCGGAAGCCGAATTTCGCGCTCAGATTCAAGAGGAGGTCCGGCGCGAGATTCGCGACCGCGCTTCGTCGATCATTCGCGAAGTCGCCTGGGAAGTCGTCCCGGATCTACTCGAGCGCCTCTTGCGTGAGAGCGTCCCCACTCACGCGGAGAAACACGAGGAAGAGTAGATGGGTGCCCTCTTCCCCAAAGAGCAAGCAGCAAGAATTCTCGCAAGCGCACTCGATGAAG
>JALUUK010000225.1 GCA_027021395.1 Acidobacteriota bacterium | reverse complement strand
CGGCACCATTCGCCGTGGAAAGGTACCTGACGCCGCCCATTTGCTCCTTTCGCACAAGAGCCCACCGCTCGCGCAAATCGTCAGCGCAGTGAACAAGTACTCTTCCAACTTCGGAGCGGAAATGCTCGTGCGTGCGCTCGATCGACAGATGGGAAATGAACCCGCCTCAACGCCCGGCGGCTTGGCGGTGATCGATCGCTGCCTCGAACGATGGGGCGTCGACCGCGGGGGAATGGTGCTTTCCGATGGCTCCGGGTACTCGAGATCGAATCGTTTGTCCAGCCGAACCTTGGTCGACGCCCTGGTTCATGCTTGGCGTTCGCCTGCGTGGGGCCCCGAATTCGTCGCCTCCCTGCCGCGCGCGGGTGAAGACGGCTCGCTGAAAAATCGCCTAAAGGATCTGCGAGGGACGGTTCGAGCGAAGACCGGCTCGCTCCGCGGTGTCGCCGCCCTCGCCGGCTACGCGCAAACCGAATCGACTCGCCAACTCGCCTTCGCCATCCTCATCAACCGTGGCTCTTCCGGCACCGCTCCCTCCCGCAGCGACATCGATCGCCTGCTGCGGAAGGTCCTCTCCTCCGACCATCACCGCGGAGAAGAAAAACAGGACCCCGGCAAAGTCGAAAAAGGGTCCGTATTTTCGTCGAGATAGGATCTATACCGACGCCGCTCGGCCTAGGTACGCCGACACCGATTCCCACTTGGACGGAAACACCGGTGTGATATGGACACCTCGTCAATGAGTGAAGGTCTCCACTTTCGCCTCCTTTCAGCTTTCTTCGAGAACCCGCCTGCCCGTCCCGGGACTTTGCCCGTCGTCCTCGAAGAAGCGACGGCTCCTAGGTGGTCTCTGCGTGGATCTGCTGTAGCGAACGATAGCGCTGCTCCCCCGACTTGAGGTCGCGAATGGCCTCGACGAAGGCGGCGGCACCGGAAAGAGTCGTCACTAGCGGCAAATGGTGGCTCAGTGCGGCCCAACGAATGGCACGCTCATCATAGTGCGACTCCGCACCGATCGGAGTGTTGATCACCAAGTCGATCTCTCCGCTCTTGATACGGTCGACGACATGAGGGCGCCCTTCATTGACTTTGAAAACCGTGTCGACGGCAAGGCCTTGGCGAGCGAGAAAGTCCGCCGTGCCCGTGGTACCGATCAAGGAGAACCCCATCTTCGCCAAGTCGCGGGCGACTTCTAGCAAGGAAGCCTTGTCCCGATCATGTACGGAGACGAAAGCGCAGCCCATCTTGGGCATGGCGACTCCCGCCGCCCACTGGGATTTCAGATACGCCTCACCGAAATCGAGCCCCACGCCCATGACCTCGCCGGTCGATTTCATTTCGGGGCCGAGCACCGGATCTTCACCGGGGAAACGAGCCCACGGAAACACGGTTTCCTTGACGAAGAAGCCACGATGAGTGTTTTGGGATACGCCTGACTTCTCCGTATCGATGCCGAGATCGCGCAGGCTGTGGCCGAGCATGATCTTCGTCGCGTAACGCGCGAGCGGCATGCCGATGGCCTTTGAGGCGAATGGGACCGTCCGAGAAGCACGAGGGTTGACCTCTAAGACATAGACCTGATCATTTGCGATGGCGAATTGAATGTTCATCAATCCACGGACACCGAGCGCAAGCCCGAGCTTGCGGGTGATTTCGCCGACTTCCTCCAAGTGGCAACGCACGGCTTCGTGATACGGGGGAATCACACACGCACTGTCGCCGGAGTGGATGCCGGCCTGTTCGATATGCTGCATCACGGCTGCAACGAAGACTTCCTCACCATCGCAAAGTGCATCGACATCGAGTTCATATGCGTCGTCGAGAAAACGATCGAGAAGTACGGGATGTTCGGGCGATGCCTCCACTGCAAGTCGCATCATCTCCGCCAAGGTTTCCTCGCCCCAGCAGATGAACATCGCACGACCACCGAGCACATAGGATGGCCGGACCAAGAGCGGATAGCCGATTCTCGATGCAATCTCGCGGGCATCCTCGAGGCTGCGTGCGGTACCCCACTCGGCCGCTCCGATGCCGAGCTCTCGCAAGAGCGCACCGAAACGTTCGCGATCTTCGGCGAGATCGATGCTCTCCGGGGACGTCCCGATGATCGGTACGCCGAGATCGGCGAGTCCGCGAGCGAGCTTGAGAGGAGTTTGACCTCCGAACTGTACGATCACGCCGTCCGGCTTCTCGACATCGATGATTTCCGTCACATCTTCGAGCGTCAAAGGTTCGAAATACAAGCGATCCGAGGTGTCGTAGTCCGTGGATACGGTCTCCGGGTTGCAGTTGATCATCACCGATTCGATGCCTTCATCCTCGAGCGCAAACGATGCGTGACAGCAGCAATAGTCGAATTCAATGCCTTGTCCGATTCGATTCGGACCGGAACCGAGGATGACGACTTTCTTTCGCGTCGAAGGATCGGCTTCACATTCTTGCTCGTAGGTGGAGTAGAGGTACGGCGTATGCGCTTCAAACTCCGCCGCACAAGTATCGACTCGCTTGAAGACCGGCCGCATGCCGGCCGCATGCCGACGTGCGCGGACTTCTTCTTCTTTGCACCCCAAAAGGACCGACAATTGACGGTCGGCGAACCCAAGCCGTTTGGCTTGCAAGAGCAGTTCGTCCGGAAGGTCCTCGATGGCGAATGCACGCAGACGGCCTTCCACCGCAACGATGTTCTCCATCTGCTGGATGAACCAAGGATCGACTCCGGTCGTTCGACAGATACGATCGACACTCCAACCGGCCAACATGGCGTGCTTGATGTAGAACAACCGCTGCCAGTTCGGCGTCGCCAACCGCTCCGCTAGGCGAGTCGGCTCAACGACCTTCGTTCCATCTCCGCCTAGGCCGAACCGCCCGGTTTCCAAACTCCTCAGGGCCTTCTGCAGAGCTTCCGGGAAAGTACGGCCGATCGCCATCGCCTCCCCGACGGACTTCATCTGAGTTCCGAGATCCGGAGCCGTACCGGGAAATTTCTCGAACGCCCAACGAGGAATCTTGACGACGACATAGTCGAGCGACGGCTCGAAACTT
>JALUUK010000224.1 GCA_027021395.1 Acidobacteriota bacterium | reverse complement strand
CTGGGCAGGACGCCGACCTGATCCTTGATGCCCGCGCTACGAGAAGGTGCGCCATGGCGGCTAGGTGATCTCCTGCGCCGTGCTGGTGGCACTCGGCGTGACCGAAGAGGGCCGACGCCGGTTCCCGGTCGAATGTCTTCGTTCGGAAAATCCCGGAAACGCGATCGAGATCGATCGCGTGGCCGGTGATGCGCTGCGGGAATGTTTCGATGAAGATCTGAGCATCGATCGGCCGACGCCGGAGCCGATGCGGCGCAAGGTGCTGATGCGCGACGGGCATCGTTGCACGAATCCGCATTGCGAGCGTTCCGCCGAGCACTGCCATCACATCCACTTCCGCAGCCGTGGCGGGCCCACCATTCCGGAAAACCTCACCTCGGTCTGCGGTCGATGCCATGCGCTGATCCATCAGGGCGCGCTGACGGTCATCGGCCGGGCGATCGCATACGGTGAGGGCCTAGTCTGGACGACGCACGGCGACACCTTGCTTGCCGACCTTCGCGCGACGGCCAAGAAAGCCGACAATCTCTCGATCTTCAAGCTCGTGTCCGGATACACGGACTCGTCTGGGCGTACAGACTTGTCCAGACGCACAGACTCGTCCGGACGTCTGGACGGATCTCATCTCGAGCGCTCGGGCGCGGTCGAGCGTGACGTTGCGGGAAGCGGTGTCTCGGGAAACGTCGCTTCGGCGTCTGGACGTACAGACGGGGCGGATTTCGATCTACCGCTCTTATCGACGGCATTGACGCGCCTTGGTTTTCCGAAGAAGCAATCGTTGGAAGTGGTCCATCGAGCCTTCGAGATGTTGGATCCGGCGGAAAAGAGTGAGGCGGCGATTCTCGAGGCGGCGTTGCAGCTTAGAACGCGGACGCGCAGGTAGCGTGCCATCGGGGGAGATGGGATTGAGCGATATCCGCGTCGGCATACTGCGCGATGATCTGGTAAGCGTGCAAGCAACCGCACCTTGAATGCCGTTGCAGGACCGGGGATGATCAGTCTGCCTGGGAGTGGTGGCTTCGAGTGGACGTCAGGCCTCGGCCGGCTCCGGAGATTCTGGAGAAACCGCCGCTGATCCGTGGAACTGATTCCATCGATGGGGGAGAAGTTCTTCGAGCCGTTTCTGAGGCCACGAGTCGGCGAGTTTCTGGATGACGTCGTGCATGTACGCCCACGCGTCGACGTCGTGGAGCGCGCATGTCGCCAGTACCGTATACAAGACCGCGGCGCGTTCCGCCCGGCGGAGACTTGGGCTCCGCAAAAGGTCTTGTCTCGTCGGCCCACGTGGCCAGCGACTCGAGGGCCGGTTTCGTCTTCTCGTGACGCAGGCGGAGGCGATCGAGGGGATGAAGATCGTGATCCGTCGCCTCACGTTCGATCTTGTACATCTTCTTGATCTTCTCGATCGCAATCGCGGCGTGCTTGTCGATATCGACGGCCTTCACGAAATACCTTTGCGCATGGCTCCAGCAACCGACCTCCACGGCGGTGGCATTCTCGTGAGAGCCACGATGACGCCGTCGCCACAGCGACGGCAGGCGTACTTGGCGCGCTTTTCCTCGATGACCTTGAAATGACCAGGAACGAACTCGAGCAACTTGCTCGTCTCGTGCCCGATCAGTGCCTTGTCCGTCTGACAACTCGAGCAGACGCGCAACGAGGCTTCGGGCTCGCGCACGACCGTTTCGACCGGTAGGTGATCGGGCAGCGCATCGCGTCCACCACGACGCTTCTTCTTCGATGTTTTGGCGGTGTCTCGTCAAGAACCTCCTTACCATCGCCAGAAGACGTGTCACTTTTGGGAAGCATTTCCAGGAAGAGATTGAGCTGGTCGCTCGAGATCCTCACAGTGGCTCGGAACCTCCGGTGCCACGGCCCGCACACGGGCGAACCCTTGCTTCGGGCTCTCGGCTTCAACCTCGAGCTTCGTTTTCCACCATTGAAGGCGGCTCGGTGTCACGCCTTCCTTCCGCGTGTACGTCGCGAGCGGCAAGCTGCTCAGCTGATGCGCCTCCATATGTCGACGGGCTACTTCTGACGTCCAACGCTCGCTCCGACCACGCCCGTCGGGTGCGTTGCTGCCGTTCTTTCGTGCCATCTCTTCCTCCTCGAGTGGATTCTGACCGCACGAACCGCCGCTCGAAAGATGCGGTTGCTTGGACGCTTACGCTGGATTCCAACACCAGTCGGAAGCAGAGCGTTTTCCGAGAGATCTGACTGAGCGATTGCGCAAATTCGGCCTAACACCTCATCCGCACTCAGCCTCAAAGGACAATCTCATCTCGTAGGAGTGTCTGTCCTCATCCGCGGTACCGTTGCCGTGGTTGCATAGTTGAGAAACTCGAACTTCGCCGCACCATCGCTCCATGTCCTTCGCCAGCGACCGGCCAGTTCGAGATCTCCGCCGCCCGTTCCTCCAGACACGAGTCGAATGCGCACGAGCACTTCCGCAGACTCGGATCGAAAAACAGCAGGCTCTCGTCGGTCTTCAACGCTACACAAGACGTCTTGTTCGCGAGCTGCGTATTCATAGTCGATGGTTGACACCCGGAATCCTCTCGGTAGATGGCCCTCGGCTTCTTCGCTGAAGTAGGCAAGAACCGTGCGCGTGGCGAGTGGCTCTTCGGGTACGAGATCAACCGGTTCCATCCCTGCTTCTAGTGGCCAGGGCCTCTGACGTGAGATTTGCCAGAAACCGAATACATCGCGCGAAGGATCATAGGCCAAGATCGGCAACACGATCACGCGGGGAACTGCTCCCGGCGCGACCAAGTCAAACAAAAGGTTCCAAGTCCGAAAAGTCGTTGATTGAGCGATGCGGCCCGCCATTTCGGTGTATGGTCGCCTCAGCAACGAGTCGACGGCCCGCCGCTCGATGGCTTTGGCAATCTCGAGCGCCCCCCGTTCGCCTAGAAGTGTTGCGACGTAAGCGGACTCGGTCTCGCGAAAAACGTCAGATATCTCTCGATCAAGTTGCGTGATGACAGCACTAGGAAGCGCGTGACCGAGAGGAGAAATCGAAGCAAGCTCCTTTGCAAGTCGAGC
>JALUUK010000223.1 GCA_027021395.1 Acidobacteriota bacterium | reverse complement strand
ACAACGAGAGATTGGCGATCAAGAAGCACGCTTTGAAAACGGCCGTATGGACAGGCCAGGATGCACATTTGCTCCCGGAAATAGGTGAAATCGAAGACCATCAATGCCGTCACGAAGACCATGACAAAGAAGGCACCGGGGTGCTCGAATGGAGATTGCTGGACCCATCGGGCCAGTGTTCGAACTCCCACGAAATACGCAAGGAATGTATGAGCCAGAAACATCGAAACGAAGAGGTAAACGAGATATTTCAGTGCGCGCCGTGGAGTCATCCCCTCTCGGTCGATTTTTCGCTGCTGTGTAGGGCTACCCTCGAAGAAACGCTCGATCGGGCGGTAGACCAGTTCCATGTACACCGTCTGCGGACAAGCCCAGCCGCACCAAACCCGTCCGAGGATGGCCGTCACGAGAAAAATCGAAACGAAGATTCCTACGAGCAGGAGCATCAACAGCATCGTATCGGTCGGAAGGAACGTAAGACCGAAGAATGTAAACTCGCGTGCAGGGATATCGAGCAGAATGGCGGGCTTTCCCCTTATCTGGAGATAGGGGAGGCATGTGAAGATGATGATCAAGATCCAGCCGACGCCTCTTCGAGCACTCAGAAACCTCCCGCTCGATAGCTTCGGGCGAATCAGTTTGCGTGTGCCGTCTTTGTTGAGCGTGGATAGAACTTGTTCATCCGCATCTTTGATACGGTTCGTCATGAACTAGTATTTTTCACCTTCCGGGGGCTTCGGGTTGTCCGGAGAAGTCCCGCGCAATGAGATGACGAATGCCGCGACGTTGAGCAACTCGTCGTGGCTGAGCATTTTTCCCCAGGCGACCATTCCTTTCTCCGGTACTCCGTCACGAATGACATGGAAGGTGTCTAGAGAAGTTCCGCCATGGATGAAATAGTCATCAGTCAAGTTGGGTCCGATCAGTCCCTGTCCCTCCGGGGCGTGACAGGCGACGCATTTTGCCGCAAAAACCGCGGAGCCCGCTGCTAGAGCTTCGCTGTTTCCTGCGAGTTCGGCAAGCGTGGACTCGCTGACGAGATTGGCCTCCGCCGTGACGGCGCGCCGTTCTTCTGCGGCGGCAACATCAGCAGCATAAATCTCTTGGATCGATGGGCCGGGCCCGCCGAGATGATAGTACCAAATGTAAACGGGAGAGAAGGCGATCGTAATCCAGAAGATGGCTTTCCACCAGAAAGGAAGGGCGTTGTCGTATTCCTGAATGCCGTCATAGTCATGATCAAGAAGCTTCACCGATTCGGATTTGGACTCTACTTTGCTCATTGGGTACCTCCCGAAAGGCGGGACGACGTGCTTGCCGCAGGCACTTGTTCGCAGGCCGGCGATTCGGAAATTGTGGTCTCGCTCATGGGACCGTCGAAAAGAGGCATGTGGCGTGCGCGATCGAACGACGGCCTATTGCGTCTACGGAAAGTGTAGACAAGGACGGCGATGAAGATCGAGACGAAGAGAACCAGGCCGATCTCGGCATAAATCGTCATCCCGAGATGAGAAACGATCTCACTGAGTCGCATGGTCGTACTCCTCTTCATTCGCATCACGCCCGGTTTCCGGCAATGGTGCCACCGAAGATACTGCGGGCTGATTCTTGAAGATATCGGTTCCTAGTCGCTGCAGGTATGCAATCAGGGCGATGATGCGCTTGTCCGCGAGATCGCCCGGTCCACCAGCTGCCTGGATTCTTGCGGCGATGCTTTCGGCTTGTTTTCGGGCGAGTTCGGGAGCTTGCGATTTCTCCGCGTCGTAGGGGACTCCGATCGTGGCCATCGCATCCACGGAGTTTTGTATGTCTTCGAAATCGAGTCGTTCCGTCAGAAGCCAGGGGTAAGGTGGCATGATCGATTGCGGAGTCGTTGATCGCGGATCCTCCATATGACGGACGTGCCAGAGGTCGGGGTATTTTCCGCCGACGCGGTGCAGATCGGGGCCGATTCGCCGGGAGCCCCACTGGAAGGGGTGGTCGTAGACGAATTCGCCGGGCTTGCTGTATTCACCATAGCGTTCGGTCTCGGCGCGGATCGGGCGAATCATCTGAGAGTGACAGTTGTAGCAGCCTTCCGAGAGGTAGATGTCTCGGCCGGCAAGCTCGAGCGGAGTGTAAGGCTGAACCGAGGCGATCTGCGGGACATTGGACTTGATGAGGAAGGTGGGGATGATTTCAAAGAGCGAGGCGACGATGACCGAAAGTGCGACCATGACCGAGAAGAAAATCGGAAGTCCTTCCCAGCGGCGGTGCCATCTCATGCCGGCGAGATAGCGAATCTTTCCGACGAGGCCCGTACCCTCGACCTGAGGGGACGGCTCGACGAAACTCCTGGCCAATTCCGGAGCTTCGTAGACCGGATCCTCATAGGAGGAAGGTCTAGCTTTCCACGTCATGAAGACGTTGAAGAGGGCGATGATCGCACCGGCCAAGTAGAGCGTTCCTCCGATGACTCGTACCCAATACATCGGTATCAGTTGCAGGGTGGTCTCGACGAAGTCGGGGTAGGAGAGCATGCCGGATTCGTCGAATGCCAGGAACATCAGTCCTTGAGTCAGGCCTGCAGCGTAGATCGCGACGATGTAGAGGAGAATGCCGATGGTCGCGATCCAGAAGTGCAACTCGGCGGCGCGGCGACTCCAGAGTTCAGTCTGAAAGAGGCGTGGTGCGAGCCAGTAGATCATTCCGAAGACCATGAATCCGACCCACCCGAGGGCGCCGGCGTGGACGTGAGCGATGGTCCAATCGGTGTAGTGTGAGAGGTAGTTGACCGCTTTGACGGATAGTAGAGGTCCCTCGAAGGTGGACATTCCATAGAATGTCACGGCCACGACGAAGAACTTGAGAATGGGATCTTCGGCAACCTTTTGCCACGCTCCGCGCAGGGTCAGTAGGCCGTTGAGCATGCCCCCCCAAGACGGCATCCAAAGCATGACGGAAAAGAGCATTCCGAGCGTGGATGCCCAGGCCGGCAGCGCCGTGTAGTGGAGGTGGTGAGGTCCCGCCCAAATGTAGATGAAGACCAAAGACCAAAAGTGCAAGATG
>JALUUK010000222.1 GCA_027021395.1 Acidobacteriota bacterium | reverse complement strand
TGTCGCGACCGGTGGAACCTCGAATGCGCGGTGCCGCCTCCTCCGTACCGATGGCCATGCCCGGCAGCATTTCCGTCATGGCCATCGTCTCGCCCAGCCGCAGCGGCGCATCCTTCAAGTCGTCACGCTGAAAACTCACAGGAACTTCAACCGTCTGCTGAGCGATGTCGAATCGGTCGGGTGTGACGACGACTTTTTCCAGCAAGGTGGCCTGAAACTCGAGCCGCAGATCGACGACGAGATCGGCCCCCGCAGGAACTTCGACCGAGACTTGGCTCGGCCGAAACGAAGCGGCCTCGGCACTGATCTCGTAGCGGCCGGGCGGAAGGTCGGTCGCTAGATAAGATCCGTCGCGACCGGCCTGAATGCTTTTGACGGTCGGGCCGCGCAAAGTGATCAGTGCTCCGCGAATCGGCAAGTCCCCTTGCTCGTACATGACACGACCGCGAATCGTCTGACGACAGTCGGTGCATCGCACCACCAGATAGACACCCTGCTCGCGCTCTACGAGGAGCAGGCCGTGGCGGTCGAGAGCGCGTCGCGCCGACTCGAGGGTCGGTGGATCTTCAAGCGGGCCGGAAACTCGCATGCCCGGCCGGACCACCTCATTGCTGTAGACGATCTGATATCCGAGGGTCCTCAATTCTTCGAGCAAGCGCGTGAGTTGCGCTCCCCGTCCCGCGGCATGCGCAGACATCGCACCGAACAGACCTAGCGCAAGAAGGCATAATATGAAACCCCTCGCCACGTGATCCTCGCTCCAAGTCGGCGGACTGCCGGATCATGGACGTCCGCTGGTATCCTATTGCCGATCATACAGCACCACCTCGGGTTCTCCTCTCGAGACGATTTCTGCGAAGGATTTGCCCGCCGGAGACCACTCACTCCCAAGAGAGAACGTGAGATCGAAAATGCACTCCCCATTGTTCCCGGACGATCGAGCGCTGGCCAAGCGACTTACCGCCGGTGACGACAGAGCCTTCGAGGTTTTTTTTACCGAGTATTTTCCGCGGCTCTACCGCTTTGCCATGTCGCGGGCGCCCTCGAATCCCTCGCTCGTGGAGGATGTGGTTCAGGAATCGCTCACGGCGGCCTTGGAACAGATTCACCACTACCGGGGAGAAGCGGCACTCTTCTCCTGGCTCTGCACGATCTGCCGGCGAACGCTCTCCCGGCGAGAGCGCTCGGACCGACGGGAACGCAGCTTGCAACCGTACCCTGATGAGGACAAACACCTTCGCCCGGCAACGGAGAGTATCGAAGACGAGGGCCCGCATGCCGACTCGTTGCTGATTCTCGAGGAAAGACGCAGAGCGGTCCATCAAGCACTCGATGCGTTGCCCGAACGCTACGCCCGCGCTCTCGAATGGAAATACCTCGAAGACCTAGGAGTGGCCGATATCGCCAAACGCCTCGGAATCAGCGTCAAAGCCGCCGAGAGCATCTTGACTCGCGCTCGTGCGGCGCTACGCGATGCCGTGCGTACGCTCGCAGGCCCTCCAATCGACACACGAGGAAGATCATGACTGATGATTCACGGGACGACGGACATCCTTTCGACCGCTCGGATTTCGACCGCTCGGACGAGCTTGGCTCGTTGATTCGGGAGGCCGGCCCGCGGCCGACTCCTCCGATCGACGCGACGCACCGCGTTCGGAAATCGCTCGAAGCGACATGGCGCAGCTACTCCCGGCGCCGTCGAGCGATCCGCGCCCTGCGCTATTCCAGCGCGATGGCCGCGGCCTTGCTGCTCTCATCGCTCGTCTATTTTGCCGGGGTGAGGGGCCTGATCACGAAGATGACGGAACCCGATGCCCCGTCCATCGCAGCCGTCATGATCATCGGAGACGTCAGTTCAAGAGGCACGGGAGCAGACACCGAGACCCATCGCGTTGCGCCGGGCGCAGAACTCGAGGTTGGACGGATCCTCGTCACCGAGGCCACCTCGGCTGCCAAGCTGGAAATCGGAAGTGCGGCTTCGCTCAGAATCGATGAGAACACACGACTTCGCATCGACTCGGCCTGGGCTTATCACCTCGAATACGGGCGCATCTATCTGGATGTCAGCCATGCCGACGAATCCATCGTGATCGCGACGCCTTTCGGCACCGTACGCGATATCGGGACGCGCTTCGAAGTAGTGGTTTCGGACCGTAAGCTGAGTGTGCGCGTTCGCGAGGGAGAGGTGCAGATGCGGACCCAAAGCCGGGAACTCACGTTGAGCCGGGGACAAGCCGCAGAAACCGGACCGAAGTTCGCCATCACTGCGACCTCCGAGGCGCCTTACGGTCCGACATGGCAGTGGCTGCGTCGCCTCGCCACTCCACCGACGGAGCAACCTCCGTCCGTGGCGGCGCTCGCGGAATGGTTCGCTGCGGAGGAGGGCTTCCGCCTGCGCTATGCCTCGGAGGAAACTCGTCTGGCGGCTTCGGAGGTCGTCATCGAGGGAGACATCGATGCCCTACCGCCGGAGAATCTGCTTGAAGATGCTCTGGCTTCGACCTCCTTCGATGTCCAACGGGAGGGCGACCTGCTGATCATCACGCGCCAAAGCAATCCGTAGAATTCCTGCCGAGAAGACCTTCGATCGAGAAATGCGACGAATCGAGAGCGCATCGAGGCGCGCCGAAGCGAGGTACCTTGGCGGCAGAACGGTACGGGCCTGACGCCGCATCTCCCTTTGCGGCTTGGCGGCTTGGCGCGACCGTTTTGCGGTCTCGGGGGCGGCGCGTCTGAGGTGGACTAAGACATCGCGCGCCGAGCCGATAGGGCCGCAAAGAAATACTCGACGGCGCGGGGTTCGGGAATGGAATGAAGAGTATCTAGATCACGTGCCATCGACGATCTCTCGGGCCAGCGCTCGTTTTCTGTCGCGAGAGATTCTCCTTTGCGGGCTTGGCGGCTTGGCGCGCGACGCATTGCCCTGACATCGGTGCGCATCTCGGAGAAGAGAAGCGGGCGCGCCAAACCGCCGAGGCCGCAAAGGAAGATTCAGCCGCGAGCCGCGGCCTGGAGTTTTCTACCGCGCAGGCTCCTCCCCCCGGCCGACT
>JALUUK010000221.1 GCA_027021395.1 Acidobacteriota bacterium | reverse complement strand
CCACGCGCGATTCTCTATGATGAGCCGACCACGGGTCTAGATCCCGTGACGTCGAATACGATCAACGCCCTGATTCGATCCATGCAGCGGCGTCTCGCCGTGACTTCCATCGTGGTGACGCACGATATCAACTCGGCATTCGCAGTGGGGGATCGTTTCGCGTTCTTGCACGAAGGGCGAATTCGTTTCACCGGCAGCCGCCAAGAGGCGGAGTCCGCATCGGACAAGGTATTTCGGGCGTTTCTCGAAGGTCGTACCCTGGAGGATGAAGATGGCGAGCACTAAGCGATATCACGGTTTGTTGGTCGGACTCGTCGTGGTGGTTGGTATCGTCATCATGGCGGCGATGATCCTCATCATCGGCGGTGAATCCCAACTCTTCACGCCGAAGGTGACCTACCGCACGAATTTCCCCGACGCTTCGGGTCTGCGGGAAGGCTCTCCCGTAACGATGGCCGGCGTGAGAGTCGGTGGGGTATCGCGTATCGTCCTTCCGGAAAACCCTTCTTCGGAGGGCATCGAGGTCTTCATTCAGGTGGATGAACGTTTCTCAGCCCGCGTTCGTGAAGGGACGGAGGCCCATCTCGTCTTTTTGCAATACGTGGCCAACGAAAAGGCCATCGATCTCAACCCGGGAGACTCCAAGCTCCCAGCGTACCGGGAGGATGATTTCATTCCGGCAGCGGAAGCGGCTTCGATATTCGAGACCGGACGCACGGTCGCCGACAAGATCGACGCGATCACCGGAGATCTACAGTCCATCCTGCGCGACATGAAGGAGGGGAAAGGGCTCTTGGGGAGAGCGATCGTCGATCCGGACTTCGGATCGGATCTGCTGTCCTCGTTTTCGACCTTGGGCGAAACGTTGGATGAGACGCGGCGCACGCTGCGCGCGGTCCGTGCAGGCGACGGTCTGACCGGTCGGCTGATTCAGGACGACGAACTCGCCGAGAAGGTGCTTGGAGACGTTCGGCGTGCGGCCGCGGGGTTTGCGGAGATCGCCGAGAAACTGGCAGCCCCGGACGGCTTCATTGCGGGACTGACGGAGACCGGAGGGGCGGACGATCTGATCGCCGATCTGAAAGCTGCCGCCACCGGATTTCGGGAAGCGGCCGAAGCGATCGGCGGCGGAGATGGGGGCGGTCTCGCCGGGATGTTGCTGCACGACGATGAGCTCGCCGAGGGTATGAAGGACAACCTCAGTCGCTCGATGGAGCACCTGGCCTCGATCATGGAGAAGATCGACACGGGGCAAGGGACGCTGGGGCTCTTGGTCAATGATCCCTCGCTCCACCAGAACGTAGAGGAGGTGATCACCGGCGTCCGCGAGAGCCGCGTGGCCCGCTGGCTGATCCGTAAGTACCACAAGAAGGGGGAGAAGGAAATGAAGGAGAACCCCGCCGAGCCGGCGCCGGATCGCGGTGAGCCCATTGACGCTGGCCACGTGGGCGATGACGGAACATATTCCCCCCGTTGGCCGGCTTCGGCCGGCGGGGAGGTCCCCGCCGGGTCGCAGGTCGGCATTCGGGAGACCGCTTCATGAGCGAGCAGGTGGCATCCATGTCCCATCAAGAACTGCTGGATCGCATCGAGGCCAAGACGGTCAAGATCGGCGTCGTCGGCCTCGGCTACGTCGGGTTGCCGCTGGCGGAAGTCTTTTGCCGGGCGGGGCTACAGGTGACCGGTTTCGACGTGGACCCCAAGAAGGCCGAAAGCGTTCTTGCGGGGAAGACCTACATCGAGGATCTGAGCGACGAGCAGATCAAGGCTCAAGTCGATTCCGGCCGCTTGCATGCGACGACCGATTTCGACGGCCTCGCCGAGATGGACGCGATTCTGATCTGCGTTCCGACGCCGTTGCGCAAGACACTCGATCCGGATATCTCCTACGTCGTGGCCGTCGCGAAAGAGATCGGAAAGCGTCTTCGGCCGGGACAACTCATCGTGCTCGAGTCGACGACCTATCCGGGAACGACGGACGAAGTCGTCAAGCCGTTGCTCGAGGAAAGCGGGCACCGCGTGGGTGAAGAGATCTACCTCGCCTTCTCACCCGAGCGTGTCGATCCTTCGAATCCGACCTACAAGACGGAAAACACCCCGAAGGTCGTCGGAGGGGCGACGGATGCCTGCTGCCGGGCCGCCGAAGCCCTCTATAGCGCGGCCATTCCGCAAGTGCACGTCGTCACGTCCTGTCGTGCGGCGGAGATGGTCAAGCTGCTCGAGAACACTTTTCGTATGATCAACATCGGGCTGGTCAATGAGATCGCACAGATGTGCGAAAAGCTCGAGTTGGACGTTTGGGAAGTCGTCGATGCCGCTGCGACCAAGCCCTTCGGGTTCATGCCGTTTTATCCGGGGCCGGGTCTTGGCGGGCATTGCATTCCGATCGATCCACATTACCTCTCATGGAAGCTCAAGTCGCTGAACTTCTTCGCGCGTTTCATCGAACTGGCTTCGGAGATCAATCGAGGGATGCCGGCCTACGTGGTCGGCAAGGTGGCTCAGTTGCTCAACGGCGAGAGCAAGGCCATTCGCGGCTCGAAGATTCTGGTCGTGGGAGTGGCTTACAAGTCCAACACTTCCGATACGCGCGAGTCTCCGGCAATCGACGTGATGAAGCTCTTGGCCGAACAGGGCGCCGTGTTGTCCTATCACGACCGCTTCGTCGACAAGATGATGCTGGATGGAGTCGAGTATCGAGGACTTCCTCTCGATGGACCGACGGTCGACTCTCACGACCTGGTTCTGATTCTCACGAATCACCCGGATGTGGACTATCAGGTGCTCGCCGATCGCAATGCGCTCGTTTTCGATACACGCAACGCGACCCGCGATCTGGCGAAAGGGAGCGATAGAATCATCAAGCTATGACTCGACCTTCTTCGAAGGCTCTCTCGAGGAGCATCCTCGTTACGGGAGCGGCCGGTTTCATCGGATCGCACCTCGTGGAGCGCCTGCTCGCGAGGGGTGATTCGGTCGTCGGCATCGACAACTTCGATCCCTTCTACGACCGCAATCTCAAGCGTGCGAATCTCGCCCGGGCTGAGCAGCAG
>JALUUK010000220.1 GCA_027021395.1 Acidobacteriota bacterium | reverse complement strand
ACCTCGAGGGCGAACGCTGGACGAATCCTCGTGGGTACCGGGCCTATGCCCGCATCGCACGGGGTGAGGGAGCGCCGGTTCTCCGCGAACCCTTCGATCGAGACCGGCGGGCCGGCGAGGCTTTGGTCTTCGGCCTGCGCTTGGAGACGGGGGTCGATCTCGCGCAGATCGAGCGCCGCTACGGCAAGGAGAGCCTCGTCCGGCGTGAGTCGGCGATCGCGCGTGCGGTCGATGCCGGTGCGCTGATCCGTGAGGGAAGTCGAATGCGCCTGCCGCCGGGGGGGTTCTTCACCGAACAAGAGGTCTTGGCCGACCTGCTTTGAAGCCGCCTCGACACGCTCTTCGCATGGCATCGGGGGGTCTTCGGCCCGATATTGGGGCGAGACGTTCGGGGGTACCGGGGGTATGATCCCCGGCTCCGGCATGGCGCTTCGTCGATCCCGACTCTCGGCCGGCGGCGAATGGAGGAGCGGTGGATTTCAAGCTGAGCGATGAACAGGAGATGGTCCGCCGGGCGGCGGCTGATTTCGCCGAGAAAGAGATCGAGGCTCACGTCCGGGAGTGGGATGAAAAGGCCCACTTTCCGCGCGATCTCTTCGCCAAAGCGGGTGAATTGGGCTTTCTCGGCGTGCTCGTGCCGGAAAAGTACGGCGGGGCGGGAATGGGGTACGTCGAATACGTTCTGATCATCGAAGAAATCGCGCGGGTCTGTCCGGCCATCGGCCTGAGCGTTGCGGCTCACAACAGCTTGTGCACCGGGCACATTTTGTCATTCGGCAGCGAGCAGCAGAAGAGCCGCTACTTGCCGAAGCTGGCTTCGGGAGAGTGGATCGGAGCCTGGGCCTTGACCGAGGCCACCGCCGGATCCGATGCCGGGGGAACCCGCACGACGGCGGTGCGGGACGGCGACGACTGGGTCCTCAACGGCAGCAAGACCTTCATCACTCACGCGGAGGTGGGGCAGGTCGCCGTCGTGCTGGCATCGACGGACCCGTCGAAGAAACACCACGGGATCTCGGCGTTCATCGTCGAGAAGGGGAGTCCGGGTTTTTCCGTCGGCAAGCATGAAGACAAGCTCGGCATGCGCGCCTCGGATACCTCCGAACTGCTCTTCGACGAGTGCCGTGTTCCTGCAGAGAATCTCGTGGGGAAAGTCGGCACGGGATTCAAGCAGGCGATGAGCGTGCTCGATGGGGGACGCATATCGATCGCGGCGCTCGGGGTCGGGACGGCTGCCGGAGCCCATCGTCACGCGCTCGCCTATGCGCGTGAAAGGGAACAATTCGGCAAGGCCATCGCGTCCTTCCAGGCCATACAGTTCATCTTGGCCGATATGGCGACCGAGGTCGAAGCCGCCCGCCTCCTGACGATGCGGGCGGCTTCACTCAAGGATCGAGGAGATGCGCAAGTCACCGTCGAGTCGGCGATGGCCAAACTTTTCGCTTCGGAGGTTGCGGTGCGGGTGAGCAACGATGCCGTGCAGGTTCTCGGTGGCTACGGCTACGTGAAGGACTATCCGGTCGAGAAGTTCTATCGGGACGCGAAACTATGCACGATAGGGGAGGGAACGTCGGAGATCCAGCGCCTCGTCATCGCTCGAGAGATCCTCGAGCGCGCGGCGGGTGGGCGGAAGTGAAACGGGAATGAAAGGCAGAATCATCGGTCTCGATCATGTCGGGCTTGCGTCGAAGAATCCGCAAGAGCGAGTGAAAGTCTGGTGCGACCGGCTCGGTCTGCCGCTCGTTCGGACGGAGGTCGTCGAGACGGAAGGGGTTCGGACTTGGTTTCTCGACCTCGGCGATGGCAGCAAGATCGAATTGCTCGAGCCGCTCGGTGAGGAAGGCCCCATCGCTCGGCATCTCCAACGGCGAGGCGAGGGCGTGCATCACATCTGCTTGGCGGTCACCGATCTCGAGGGCATGCTCGCTTCGCTCGCGAGCGGCGGGATCGAAGCGATCGGCGGCATACGCGAAGGTGCGGAGCAAAAGCGTATCGCTTTTCTGCATCCACGCGACACCGGCGGAGTGCTGCTCGAATTGGCGGAATCGGTCGGCGATACGAAAGCAACGCGTGGGCCGCACCCGGGCGAACTCGTCGTGCTCTATCTGCGCGATCCGCGGGAACGCGTCGTCGGCGTGATCGAGAGTCTCGACCACGCCGGTGTGACCATCGACGGACTCGACCATGCGGCGTGGAACGACTGGATCGCACAGTGGGCTAGGGGGGAGCCTGGACCTCTGGCTCCTTCTCTACAATATTTTCCCATGGCACGGGTCGAGCGCATTCTCTTCGACCGGGAAAGCCCCGATATGCCCTCGATGGCACGCGAGTTTTCAGAACGTACCGGGCGCGGTATCGGAGATGCGCTCAGAGGGTACGTGGAGCGGGAATGAGCGACGCGAACAAGAAGAAAGACGGGGTTGATCCCGCACGAGGAAGGGCCAGCAAGACCCAACTCGTCGAGATCGCCCGCCCCAACGAGGGGGTCGCTGCTCCGCTGCCCGCCGGCGATGATCTGGCTCGGCTGCCGCTGCCTTCCGGCTGGGAAGTCTCTCTGGATATCACCGAGGGCCCGATGGCGGGCAAGAATATTCAGATTCTTCAATCGCGGGTGACCATCGGACGAGGACAGGTGGAGATTGCGCTCGACGATCAGCGCGTTTCCCGGCATCACGCCAGTCTCGAGGTCTACGGTTCGACCTGCGTTCTCCTCAAGGACCTGAACTCGACGAACGGAACTTTCGTCAATGGAGAACGAATCACCGCCTACGAGTTGCAAGACAGCGATGAAATTCGGGTGGGTGGCACCGTCTTCGTCGTGATGATCGGTACGGCTCCGAAGTGAGGCCCGTGCTCCCCGCGACTCCGGTGGGTTGGTACGGGCGTTTCGCGGCGGTTCGGAGCGGTTGCGGTGAAGCGGAGCAAGGCGTCGCGCAAAGCCGCGAAGGCCGCAAAGGGAAGCACCTCGGATCGGACTCTCTGTGTTCGCAAATCTTCGTCAAATGCTGCGACTTACTCCTCGAGATTCGCGAAAAGTCACGATCTGTCCACGCTCGAGCACTCTCGCT
>JALUUK010000219.1 GCA_027021395.1 Acidobacteriota bacterium | reverse complement strand
AACGCTTGTCGGCGATAATCGCAGGGCCGATGGGAACGACGAGCAAAGTCGAATGCAAGAGCATTCTCACCCCGACGGGAGGGTTTCTCGCGGGATTCACGCATTCGCTCAATCCCTACCGAGGATGCACCTACGGACGAAGCCTGTGCGGCGTCTTCTGCTACGCGCCGGAGATCCGTTTCTCTCCCTCACCGGCTCCTTGGGGGCGCTATCTCGAGGTCAAGACCAATGCTCGGGAGATCTATCGAGCGGAGTACGATCGCCTTCGTGCGAAGTCGCGACGACTGGCGATCTTCATGTCCAGCGTCACGGATCCCTTCGTACCGCAGGAAAGACGCTTCCGCATCACACGCTCGTTGCTCGAGGAGATGCTCGACAGGCCGCCCGACCAACTCGTCCTGCAAACCCACAGCCCGCGGGCGATGGACGAGGTCGACGTGCTCGTACCGCTGAGCGAACGGTGCTCGCTGAGCGTTCAGATCAGCATCGAGACCGATCGCGAAGAGATCGCCGGCTTGCCGAAACCGGCATACACCATCTCTGATCGACTGCTCGCGCTCGGCCGTCTCAAGAAGAGCGGCATCCGCAGCGTCGCCGCCGTATCGCCGATGCTGCCGATCGCCGAACCTACGCGTTTCGCGCGCGTTCTAGACGAAGTCGCCGATTTCATCATCTGCGACCACTATCTGCTCGGAGACGGTTCGCCCCAGGGCGCTCGGACCCGTCGGGCCAAGCCGCATGCTCCCAAGCCGCTTCCGCAATTGCTGGTTGAAGCCGGATTTGAGGAATGGACGCGGCTCGATACCTTCGAACGGGCCGTCGCCTGCATCCGGCGCGTGGTCGGACACGAGCGTGTCGGCGTCTGCTCGGACGGATTCCGCCGGGCAGCAAGACTGTAGAACAACCCAATGCAGGTGGTTTGGCGGTGAAAGCGCGCCCGTTGCGAACGCACGATTTCCTTGCTGGAGACTCCTAGTCGTTCGGACGAAAGACGAGAACGTACTGGTAGGGTAGATCCGTCATTTCTTCGGCAAGGGTCCAGCCGGCCGTTTTCAGTTCCGATAGCACATCTTCCCGCGAAAGCTTGTGCCCGGCGGGCGGGCCGACGGGGAGTTCGCCTTCGCGGAAGTCGACGATCGCCAATCGCCCTCCGGGGCGGAGCTTGCTGCGAATCTTGGCGAGATAGGCGATTCGGTCGTCGATGTGATGCCAGGTATCGCAAACGAAAACCAAGTCCGCTCCAGGATCGGGAATGGCAGGGTCATCGGGCGGCACGACGGCGGAGAGCAATTGCCCGAGAGATTCCCGCCGGGCGCGCTCATTAACATAGTCGACCATCCCCTCTTCCACATCGAGCGCCAGCACCTTGCCTTGCGGCCCCACGGCCTCGGCGAAGAGAACCGAGAAGTATCCCGTGCCGGCCCCGATGTCGACGACGATCTGCTCCTTTTCGATGGAGAGAAAGTCGACGACTTCTTGCGGTCTTTGCCAACGCTTGCGCTCCGGATCTTCGAAGAGGCGAACCCAGCGCTCGATATCGTCGAAGCGATGCGTCATGACGGCGTCGTGCTTTCGATGGTGGTGCGCGTCCTGACCGCCATTCGGAGCAAGATTCCCGCCTTCTCCTGCTGCACCGAAGCCGGCGGACGATCCGGCGACCAACATCCCTAGCACCAAGGCCCTCGAGATTCGGCGAAAGCGCCTCCGTATTTGCTGATCGAGCATCTTCCTACCTCCGTCCGCTTGCGATGCAGGCTACCATCTGCAGAGCACGAACCAAAACACCCGGCCCGCCCTCGAGCCGGTTCCTATCCGTCCGCGACCGTTCGTGTCGCCTCAGCGCCGGGATTCCATCCCAGACCGTCTCTGGCGCCGTGGCCGTCGCGCGACTAACCTTCGAGAAAGAGTCGGTCTAGCCTAGGCGCTAGCCCTGATGATCGAGGTCGACAGATGATCCATGTTCCGCCTTTCGCAACGACTCCGAGGGTTTTTTCAATAGTGAGCCCGCTCGCTTCCGCGCTTCTCGTCTCATCGGCTCTGCTGCTTGCGACGGGATCCTTCGCACTAGGCCAAACCCCGAAGGGCGGCAGCGACGACAAGCCCGATATCTCGCCCTTGGTCAAACGCCTCGAATCCAAGATCACGAGCGACAAGCTGCGCGCTCTTAGGGCCTTGATGCGCATGAAGATCGACGCCGAAACGGCGCGCCCGCTGCTAGAGAAGCAACTCTCCGCCAAGGACGCCGAGTTTCGCAAGGAACTCGTACCGGCGATCGAAGAACTCTTGGGGTCTTCGGGAGTCGACCTGCTGGAGAAACTCTACAGCGATCCTTACAAGGACGTGCGTCTGCGTGCCGTTGCTGCGGGATGTGCGCTCTGGCCGCAGAAAGATGCGCAGACTTTTTGCCGCAGTGCGATGGATGATCCCGACTACGCCTTCCGCATGAAGGTGGTGACGACCGTTCGCCAGAAGCACGCCAAAGACCCTGCGGCGATCGAGCTCTTTCGTAAGGCGCTCGACGACCGCTCGGAGGTCGTCCAACGATCGGCGGTTTTCGCCCTTCAGGCTGCTCGCGATGCCGGCAGCGTCGCCAAGCTGCGCGCGATGGCGCGCACTGTGCCCGACCAAGTCGCCATCCCCATCGTGGAAGAAGCGCTTCCGGCCATCGGCAATGCCGATGCCATCGATGCCTTGATCTCCGTTCTTCCCAAACCGACACCGGCGGAAAAAGGCGAAACGAAAAGCAGCGGTCCCCTTCGCCCGTCCGACCTGACCCGCGCAGCCGCGGCTCGAGGCTTAGCGCGTATCAAGGCCACCAAGGCACTTCCGGCGCTGCGCTCGCTGCTCGACGATCCTTCGGAGATTCTGCGACTCGCAGGACTGCGAGGCATCGCCGCGATGCGCGACGGAGGTGCGGTAGGCCGTCTGATCGAGCTTCTCTCGGACCGCTCGATGCGCGTTCGACGGAGCACGCTCATCACCCTGCGCAAGATCGGCCCCGAACTCGCTAGGCCGGCTGCAGACGCCACATTGAAACTCCTGAAAGATGACAAGAACGCCGGAATCCGAGCCGAAGCGGCCGGAGTCTATGGATTGCTTCTCGGCAAAGAGGCCATCGCGGAACTCGTGGCTGCAGGAAAGGACTCCGATGACGGGGTTCGTTTCGAAGCCGTCGGAGCCTTGACGCTGATCGGCAAACCAGCCGCTCGCGCACTGATCCCCTTCCTTGCAGACGAAGATCTTGCAGTCTCGGCAATGGCCGTCGAGGGATTGGGTGAGGTCGGTACGAAGGAGCTGATTCCCGATCTTCTGAAGGTTGCACGGGCAGACGCCTCCGAAAAACGACACGTGCGCATCGCGGTCGCTCGCGCCATCGGAAAAATCGGCGGCGATGCTTCGGTCGATCCCTTGCTCGAACTATCCAAAGATACCTTCCCCGCGGTCCGGCAGGCCGCGGCCGAAGCGCTGGCCGCGGTCGGCGGCGAGCGAGCAACGACGCGGTTGCGGGAAATGATGCGCGACAAGTCCTCCACCGTGCGCGATGCGGTTCGACGCGGCCTCGCAAAATAGCCGCTTGCCGGAGTCATTCCATCGCGAGAGTTCTTGCCAAGAAGCGATGAAAATGATGCACCGCAGACTCGTGCGTCGGCGAATAGCGGCCCCTTTGATAGAGGCGCGAATTCATTCCGACTTGTACCGCTTCGACGACCTCTTCGTCTTCCATCTCGACGAGATGCAGATCCGCGCCTAGCCCCGATGCCCTCAACGACGGATCTAGGACGAATGCCGTGTACTCCACCACCGTCGATTCCGGGCCTGTCGGCCGAACGACGTTGAGCGAAAGACCCCACGGATAGAAGTTGAGCATCGTGTTGGGAAAAACGAAGAAGTAGTAGGCTCCGACCTTCTTTCCGTGGTCTGCACTCTCGGCGGGGAGGTCGAAAACCACTTCTCCCGGCGCAGCAATCCCGATCTGCAAGCTGCAATGGTCGAAGAGCTCAGTCCGGTAGTCGCCGAATTCCAGGGTCTTGTTCAGAGCGTGATGGACATAGGGAATGTGAAAACCTTCGAGGTAGTTCTCGCAATAGAGGGCCCAGTGCGAGGCCACACGATAGCTTCTCCTCGCCGCCTGATCCTCCTGCAGATCCGACAGCGGCCACCAGCCCATACGTTCCGTTACCGGCTGCAGATGCTCGGCCAGCGATCCGCCTCCGTCTAGACGTACGAAGTGCAGCGGCCCCCATGTTTCGTGCCTCACCTCGGGAAGGTCGTCTTCTTTGCGAGGAAAGTCTTCCGCCTCTTCGAATCCGGGACACTTGAGAAGAGAGCCGGTCTGCGAAAAGGTCCGGCCGTGATACCGACAGCGCAAGCGCCTAGAAGAACAGCGCTGCATCGCCACCGGATGACCTCGGTGCGTGCAGACATTGGACAAGACCTTGATCTCTTCGCCTTCGCCGCGCGTGACCAGCAGCGGCTCGCTTAGGCTATCCTCCAACAAGGTCCAAGGCGCCGCCTCGTGGCGACCGAGTGCAAGCACATCCGGCGGCATGAGCTGCCACGAGCGTGCAAAGATCGCATCGATCTGCCTTTCGTAGATCTCCCGCGACCGATAGAACTCTGCGGATGGAGTGTGCGCGCGGCGAATATCCGGGTCGATCTTCAGTCGATGATTCATCTTTCGAACTCCATCCACTCCGCTTGGAACTCAGACTTCGGAGAGCGCGGTCTTTCGGCGGCCGGGTCAGGGCGTAGGAAATTCTCGCATGCCTTCGGCGGGTATGGCCACCACGTCTCGGCCGGGCCAACTCATGATCGCAGTGAGCAAGAAAGGCGCCTGCAACGCATCGACTTCCACCGCCAGTGTCGATGTGCTTTCCTCCCAGCGCATCACGACGACGACGGCCTCTCCTTCCGCAGGAACGATGGTCAGGACGGCTTCCGGAAGTGCCGGCGACTCGGCGCGATCGATCGCATCTTCGACGGAGTCGATCATCGCGTCGGAAAAACCGACGACTTCCACGCGGTGAACCTCTCCCGAGTCGAGCACGACAACCGACAAGTCGAGAGAATCGGCCGCCTCACTCTCCGACAGCGCCGGCCGGAGTGCCGCCCCGAAGATGCACACGAGCAGAACGACTCCTCTCACTGCCTTCATCACATCGCCTCCAGATCACCGAGGAATTGAAATCCTGCGGTCGAAGAGATCTTGAATACTCTGAACTTCCGGCCGATACGCAGCCAGAAATACGTCACTCCCGATTTCTTGATCTCTCCACAGCGACCGCGGGCATTCATCAGGTCGATCTGGATGTATTTTCGATCGACGCGAGTTCCGATGCGAACGACGGCCTCGGTGAGCTCCGACTGCACCCAGGAATAGAAAAGAGACGAGCCGAGATTCAACAGGCCCGACGCGACGCCGGTCGCCACGGAAGTGCGGGTGCTCGCCCCGCGCACTGCCTTACCGGCGGCATCGGCAACGCCTTGGCCGCCGGCGGCGGCGGTCTCGATGCTGCGCTGTGCGAGAGTATCGAGCTGCTTGACGACACCTTCAGCCTTCTCCTCGTCGAGATGCTTTCTCACCCATGTCTTGAACTTCTCTGCGCAGCTCTCGGCTTCGCGTGCGCGCCGCTCGGCGGCTGCTTGGGCGGCGGCCCGCCGCCGTGACTCGGCCTCGGCGGCGATTCGCTCGGCCGCGACCCGGCGCTCACGCTCGACTTCGGCTCGCTGATTCTCGAGGCTCTCACATGCCGACGCTTCTCGTTCTGCCCGTGCGGCATCGGCCTGCGCGGCCTTTTGATGGCGCACACCCTCTTCGCACGCACGCGCTGCATTTTTCGCCGCACGAAGCGCGCGGCGATAGGCCGCCTCAGCGGCCTCGCATCGGCCCTCGGCGAGCAGTCGATCCGCCTTCTCGAGCGCTTCGTCGCGCTGCTCTAGCGCGCGGGCCGCACGCGAGGCCGCCCCGCCCTTGCCGGTGATGGCCTCGGCTGAACGTCGAGCACCGTAGGCGCCGGCACGCCCGCTCGAACAGCCCACCCGCGTCAGCGCATTCATGCGAGAGAGAGCGCTGTCGGCACGTTGACGTGAGCGATCGGCGTTCGAACGCAAGAGATTCGGCTCGCAAGCGATGGTGACGCCTTCCACCGCACCCTTGCCTTCTTTGCGTACCTCGTCGCAACGTTTCTTGTTTTGCGCGCACTCTTTTTGGACGTTCCCCAAGAAGTCGATCCAAGAAGCCAGAGCCGCCTCGAGCCGATCCCAGGATGCGAAGTCCTGCCCGGCCTTTTCGAGCGCGGCCTGGGCACGTCTCAATTCGGCTTCGGCATCGCGCGCACGGCGGCCGTCGCGCTCCGCACTCTCTCGCGCGCGACCTTCCGCGCGGCGACACTTCGCTAGTTCCCGGCGACGGCTCAAGGTATTCGGGCGAGTGCTTCGGCCGTTCTCCCGAGCGCGCAGGCAATCTTTGAGTTCTCGCCGGAAACGCAATGCATCATCCGATGAGGCGAACCACACCGGCCCGAGCTTCTCGCCTCCTACGCCCGTGCGCACGCTGCGGCGATGTCCGTAGCCGCGTTCGCGCTTGCCGGAAACATAGTCGTTTCCGTCGAGCGCGTCCTCGAAACATCGTCGATACTCCTGCCGAACGCGAGCTTCCTGCTCGGCGCAGGCGCGTTGCTTTTCTCCGTGCTTCGCCGCCGACCGACCGGCCTTGTGCGATGCCTGCTGATGCACCTTTTGGGCCGCCTCGACATCTTCACGCTCTTTTGCCGTGGCACCTTTCTCGCAACGCTTGCGCGCAGCTTTGAGCCTAGCCAACGCCTCGCGGAGCTTGCCGAGCAGGACCTGCAAGGAATCACAGTCGGTGCAGCGGGCCAGATCCGCCTTGTAGTTCTCCCACTTTCCCAACAGGGACGTGAGTCGGGCGATCTGCGCATCGATCGCAGTCCGGGCTTTCGCGCAAGCCCGCTTCGCGGCCGCGACCTGCTTTGCGGCACGCTCGGCACCGGCGGAAGCCTGCTCGAAGGCTCTCTTCGCCTCAGCCTCGTCGGCTGCGTTCTTCTTGGTCACCCGCCGGTAGTGCGGACCGAGATCGGGAAAACGCGCCACATTCTTCGCCGATAGACCGGAGTTCATGTAGTCGTTGAACCGCTTCGCACGGCGCTTCGCGCGTTCGTACTTCTTCTTCGCCTCGGCACGTTTCGCCTTGGCCTTTTTTTCATCATGTTCCTTGCGTCGCGCATCGATACAGACCTTGGTCGAAGAACAGAGCTCGTCGAGATCGGGCAGCGGGAAGGCGTTCGCCAAGGCCTCGAATCGCAACTTCGTCCATTCGCAGGGACCGTCCGCGCTCGGTGGCGGACCGAGGTCTTCTTCCTTCGTCACTACAGAAGACGTATCCTGCCTTTCCGCGTGTTCTTCGCCGGGCTCTTCTCGAGCCGTTCGCTCCGACGTCTCGGGAGCCGCGCCACAAGGGCATGGCTCGATACCGAGCAATTCGTAGTCGATGATGCTTTGGCCCTTCTCGATGGCATCGACCCGCCGCTCAAGCACGTTCGGAGACCCGCCGCTCGAACTCGCGTGCTGGTCGTTGCCGCCATCGAGAGAAACGACATGGGGAACGCGATTGATCAGGCGAAAATCCAAGGGCTCTCGGCTTCCTTCGATCGTCAGCCTCAGATCCGTGCTCTGCTTCTTCCACAGCTTGTCTTGATCAAGTAAGCCGATGATGCGGATGGCGGTAAAGTCCACACGGTCGTCCGCCGGGAATCCTAGTGCGCCATCCCCGCTGATCACATGTTCCCCGGGGGCGAAGTCGGCCTCGATCGGCAACATCAACATGGACGTCGATGCCGAAAAGGGCTTGCCGGCCGGACGGCCGTCGATCTTCACCCCGCGCCAAGATGCTTCATCCGGAAAATAGCCACAGACGCAGAGCGACGAGCCGATGACGACGAGCGAGGTCGCACCGAGCAAACGCGGCACTTCATGGCGAGGACGCGCCGCCGCGATCTCCACTCCCTCGATGCCTCGAACCGACAGAAGCACCTCGCCCCAAGGATCGCTGCAAGAAAGTTCCAAGGGCGATCCGGGCATCAAGTCGGCCGGCAAAGTCACCTCGATGCTGCGACCGCCGGCAAGCGGCACGGCCTCGACCCCGGCGACCGTCCATCTGCTTCCTGCGGGAAAGGCCGCGGGATCGAGCAGGCGAAGCCGAATCGTCTCCCCGGGATGAACTCTCGGAGGAAAAACCAGGAGCCCTAGCGTGCTCTTGCGCAACGACGGTGCGGGCAGATTCGCCACGGTGAAACGCTCGCGAGAAAGCCAAGGACCGGCCTCGTCAGCGGCGGTGAGCGAAATCTTGCCCGGAACTTGGCCTCGATCGATTCGAATCTTGAAAGCGAACGAAGCGGAAGTCGATTCGCCCGTCGCCGATGGCGTCAAGATGAGGTTGCGACCGTCGACTCGAGCGCTCCATCCCTCGGGCGCTCCGATCACTTCGGCTTTCTTCGCTGCCTTCTTTCCGAGATCGATCTCGAGCCGTAAGAGCGCACGCCCGCTCGGCGGATCGACTTTGAGCAAGAGCTGCCGCTGCCCTTCCGCCGTCGTGCGCGAAAAAGCGGCGGTCTCCGCAGAAGCGAGCGGGAGTCCACAAACCGATAAAGCGATGACGAGCAGGAAGCCCCGAAGGTTCGAGCGCATCGTTCTCATGCATCGCAGTCTATAGCAAAAGACCGTATCCGGAGGCCTCAATCATCAGCCGGCAAAATCTTCCCGCTCGCCTGACCAAAGCCGATACGATAGCCGTTGCCTTCGCACCAACCCTCCATGATCACGCGATCGCCGTCTAGTAGAAACTTCCGCTGCTCTCCATTGGGAAGCTGAACGGGCTCCGTACCACGCCAACTCAGCTCGAGCATGCTCCCTCGTGAATCGGGCGTGTCGCCGCTGATCGTGCCCGAACCCATCAGATCGCCCGGCTTGACGTTGCATCCGCCGACCGTGTGGTGCGCGAGTTGCTGGCAGATATTCCAATACATCGTCTTGAAGTTGCTCGAAGCGAGACGATGCGGCTCATCGAGCCCTTCCGCCTCCAAATAGACGTCGAGGCGAATGTCGAAGGCCTGATCGCCGGCGCCTCGAAGATAAGGTAGTGGCGCGGGGTCTTGCGCGGGCCCTGCGCATCGAAACGGCTCGAGCGCATCCATGGTGACCACCCATGGAGAGATCGTCGTACAGAAATTCTTGCCCAAGAAAGGCCCGAGCGGGACGTATTCCCATTTCTGAATATCCCGTGCCGACCAGTCGTTGAGCAAGACCATTCCGAAAACATGATCTCGCGCCCGCTCGACCGGAATCGTCTCTCCCAATTCCGTGCCCGGACCTACGAAGAACCCCATTTCCACTTCGAAATCCATCAAGCGCGACGGGCCGAAGGTCGGTGCGGCGGCACCATCGCTCTTGGTCTGCCCCATCGGTCGTCGAAAATCCGTACCGCTGACCACGACCGAAGAAGCGCGCCCGTGATAGCCCACCGGAATATGCAGCCAATTGGGCATCAAGGCGTTTTCTTTGCCGCGAAACATGATCCCGACGTTGGTCGCGTGCTCCCTCGAGGAGTAGAAATCCGTGTAGTCGCCGATCGTCGCCGGAAGCAGCATGGTCAGATCCGCCGCCGGAAGCACCGCTTCCTCGCGGAGCCCGGCGTCGTCACGCAACAGCGGCGTATCTTCTCTGAGCAGAAACGAGATGCGCTCGCGAGCCTCCGTCCACGCGGACCGGCCGAGCGCCATGAAGGCGTTGAGGGTCGACTGAGAGAAAACCTTGCAACCTCTCAATTGAGGTCCGTCGAAGAATCCCCTAGCTTCCAAGCACGCGAGGTCGAGCACCCAATCGCCGATCGCTACGCCGATGCGTGCCCGATGATCTTCTTCATCTCGCCGTTTGAAAACGCCGTAGGGTAGGTTCTGAATCGGGAATGCATGACCTGAAGGAACATCGATGAACGACTTGATACGCGGATCCGTGGTTGCAGACATAGTCTTGGCCTCACCAACGAGCAAAGGGACCGACGACGAAAAGTCGGCTAGCTAGAGATAACCCAAGCATGCGAGATCTTCTCGCGGTTCGTCGAAAGAACAACTCCCGAAAGAAAGCGCAACAGCGCGTCTCGCTTGCTTGATCTCGTCGACGCTCGCATTCCACTTCGAATACGAAAACCCTTCATCTGAAAACGAAAATGCAGCAGGATCTTCTTCGAGCAGAATACGCTCGATCGAAGAGACTTCGAGATCACACGCATGAGTCAGCACCGCTGCTCCGAAGACATTGAAAAAACCATGCATTCTGGTTTCGACGGAATCGTCGAAACGTCTGAGCGGATGATGCAGACCGGCCGTGAACTTGCAAGCTAGGCCACGAGTACGACTGTATCGCAAGGTTCGGGCGACGAGCGGCACGCTAGGAAATGCAGCCGGCACGACGCCGCCGCAACGCAGCTTGAATGAAATCATTCCGTCGTCGCGCTGCGCCGCGGGCAACGTCGCCAAGGCGTCGATCACCGTTCGAACGCTCGACTCTCCGACGTTGCTCCAACGAGCTTCGAGCGATGTCCTCAGTTGCGCGCGATCCACCAGGACCGCCGACACTCGCGCAAGGATCTCCTGCAAATCCACCGAGCCGAGACGGCCGACGTCGTCCGGAAGGGTGAATTCGAAGGCATCGATCGCCACCTTCGGGGAATGCTTCTCCCTGAATCGATCCAACGACTCCACGTCTTCTTCGAGCGAAACGATGAGTTCGTGAGCACCTTCGACGGCGCGGCCGAGCACCGACAGCGGCAACGGCTCGTCCGCAGAGAACAACTCGGCAATGAGAGGATCAAGCTCGTTCAGCCTGCTTACGGGGCAGATGAAGCGAGAGAGCATCCAGGCCTCTTGGCTCGAACGGTACTTCGCATAGTTGCGAACGGCCGGTTCGAGCGAGAGCGATGCCGGAGGAAACAGCCCCGCGTAGTCGATGATTCGACTCATGAATGCCCGAAAAGCCGCTTGCATCAGGGGAAAATCCCCATGTCGAGGTAGGACTGACCGACCTTCTCGATCGCCAGCGCATAGGCCGCAGTTCGCAGATCTGCGATCGCCTTCTTACGGTTGAAAATATCTCGAATCTCGTTGTACGCGGTGATCATCGTCTCTTCGAGGCCGGAGTTGACGAGATCTTCCTCGTCGGCACCGCGCAGCAGAATCCTGCGAACGTTGTCGGGGACCTTCTTGCCCACGAGAGCCTCGGTCGCCGCGAGAAAGGCCTCCGCCTTCGCTTCATCGAGACGTTTTTGAAGGCGTCCGGGGCGCATATGCGAGAGGTTCTTGTTCCACTCGAAATATGAAACCGTCACGCCTCCGGCATTGAGGTAGACGTCGGGAATGATCTTGACCCCCTTCCCGCTGAGGTAGGCATCGGCCTCTTCGGTCAGTGGACCGTTGGCAGCCTCCGCGATGACCCGCGCCTTGACCTTCTTCATGTTGGCGCGCGCGACTTGGTTTTCGAGCGCTGCCGGAATCAACACGTCGCAGGCCGCTTCGAGGCAATCCTTTCCGTTGTCGGAAACGGTGCCCCCGGGAAATCCCTGCACACCCCCATGGCGCTTGCGGTACGCGAAAAGCGCCGCGACGTCGATGCCATCGGGGTTGTGCACGGTCCCATCCCATTCACCGACCGAAACGATTTTCGCGTCGTCTTCAAGCTGGAGAATCCTCGCGGCGTGATAGCCGACGTTGCCGAAACCCTGAATGGAGATCCGCTTGCCGCCGAGGCCGCAGCTCAGACCGACGTCTTGCACGTCACGCTTGTGGCGAAACATCTCTCGTAAGCCGTAGACGACGCCGCGTCCCGTCGCCGCCGCCCGACCTCGAATCCCGCCCTGCGCCACCGGCTTTCCGGTCACGCAAGCCATGTTGTCCACACCCGCGGGGTTGAAGCGATCGTAGGTATCGGCGATCCAAGCCATCTCGCGTTCGCCGGTGCCGTAGTCGGGTGCCGGAACGTTGATGCCCGGTCCGATGAATTGCTTGGAGATCAGTTCCGCGGTATAGCGACGCGTGATGCGCTCGAGTTCCTCGACCTTCATGTCGCGAGGTCGCACACAGACACCGCCCTTCGAACCACCGAAGGGAACGTTCACGATCGCGCACTTGTAGGTCATCAAGGCGGCCAAAGCCATCACTTCTTCCTGGCTGACCTTCGACGAATAGCGAATGCCGCCCTTCAGAGGTTTCTTGTGGTGGCTGTGTTCCGCACGCCAACCATAGAAGAATCGATAGCCTTTCCCTATCTTCACCGGGAACTGGATGAAGTAGACGTTGTTGCAGACCTTGATCTGATCGACGAGGCCCTGGGGCAACTTGATGTGCTGAGCCGCCTGGTCGAACTGGGCATTGACGTTTGCGAGAAGGCTGAGATTCTCAGCGGGCTTTTTGGACCGACTCTTGCTCGCCGAGGTGTTTCTGCTCTTTTTTGTCGCCACGGGTTCTTCCTGGGTTGGGTAAGATTCGAGGGGAAAAGCGAAACTCACACGAAAGCTCTGCAGGCCCCGCCCCGCGACACCCTCGCGCTCATCGCTTGCCGAACTCGTCTCGAAACTCCGGAGAAACGAGACTTTAGCGAGAGTCCGCGCGCTTGGCAACACCGCCGCCGCACACCCTGCGCGACCCGTGACTATATATAGTGGCGGGCAGAAAAGCGGAAAGGCCCATCGGCGGGGACCGATGGGCCTAGGTGGCGCTTTTCTTCGACGATCCGATTCAGGGACGGAGCGTGGCGACATCGACTCGCCCGCGCCGCGCGCTTTCGTCGCGGGACGATGCGCTCGCCACCGCCGCGATACGAAAATGGCGTTCTTCGGTGCGCCCCGTCTGCGGATCGCTCCAGCGCAGACCGACGAGGTGGAGGTTCCCTTGCTCGTCGGCGCGAAATACGAAGCGCGCGACCGCAGCCGCCGGAACACGGTCGGCAGCGTGACGGAAGACGGTGGCAACCTGCCGGCCGTCGATCATCACGGATTGCACGTTCCCCACCGTTGCCGGGGCGAGAACCAGGGTTCCCGGCTCGAAGGCGGTATTCCCGATCACGATCGGCGCGTCGAGGTTTTCGGTGATGGGCCCGGCGGCTGCCGAAACCGGCAGGCCGACGCATACCGCGAGCAGGATGAATGCAACCGGTAGTGCGCTACGGAATTTCGCGGCCTGCTGCGTGTGATCGTCGTGGTTGAGTTCACTGTCATTTCGCTTCCAAGTCATCATGGCAGTCTCGCCTCCTCGCCCCCCAAAATGCAAGCCGAGTGCCAAGGCCGAAACGGAAGAAGATGTAAGAGAACGTGCCGCTGCGGATATGATGAGCGTCGTCGAATCGGCCGACCCTTGCGAGAACACGGACGCTTTGTCCGAAATCGAGGCCCTAGGAGGCTGCCGAACGCGGGAAGACGGGCCATACTCATGCGCTCATACCCTTCGACGAGACGCTGGTGAGAGACATATGCCGACGACTGCGGATTTCAAAAAAAATATGCGGATCCTTTTGGACGGAAAACCGATGGCCGTCATCTCTCACACCTTGCACACTCCCTCCGCGCGGGGGTCCGCTACACTGGTGCGAGCCAAGCTTCGCAACATTCTCACCGGAGAGTTT
>JALUUK010000218.1 GCA_027021395.1 Acidobacteriota bacterium | reverse complement strand
CGTAGAGAGGGTGATGAGTATCGACGGCGACGCCCTCGGCTGGTTCGATTCGGTTGGATCCGAGGAAACGTTGTTGCAGCGAATAGAGCAGCACAGCCATGAACCCGTCGTCTGGGGCTGCCTTTTGTCTGAGAATGAAGAGGATGAGGCCCAGGATCAGAAATGCGACGCTGACGCCGAACATCTGCCATCCGGAAAGGTGCAGGACCTTTGCGGTGACCAGCAGGTGGCCGAAAACCATGAAGAGCGAGATGGCTGCCGCAGTGTCCAGCATGCCGATCTTTCCACCGGGCTTCGCCGGAACGTGAACGTATTTGTCACGTCCGGCCCAGAAGAAGATCGTTGCGATGAGCATCAACACTCCGGGAAGACCAAACGCATAGGTCGTTCCGAAGTGCTCCCGAATCAGCGGGATCAGCAATGTCGCGAAAAACGAGCCGAAATTGATGATGAAATAGAAGGCTTGGAAGATCGTCTTGACACGGAACCAATTTCCACGCCCGAATTGGTCGCCGACATTGGCTGAAACGCAGGGCTTGATGCCGCCGGAGCCAATGGCGATCAGGCCGAGTCCGAGTGCCATCCCGCCAAGCGAGTTCTCGCCGATGGCCAGCACGCCGTGTCCGGCGCAATAGACCAGAGAGAGCCAGAAGATCGTGTTGTATTTTCCGAGGAGTCGATCGGCGAGTAGCGCGCCGATCATCGGGAAAGCGTACACACCGGCGAAGAAGATGTGCGCCATCATCGTGGCGTTGTTGCCGGCCGCCTCGGTTGCCAAGCCTTCCGCCGCATAGAGCGTCGTAAGGTGGATGGTCAGAATCGACTTCATGCCATAGTAGCTGAAACGCTCGCAACCTTCGTTGCCGATGATGTACGGCACGCCGGGCGGCCAGGCGGTCGTTTCGTGATCGGGTGAAGTTCGGCGGTTGTTTCCGGCCAAGACGGCCTCCTTCGATGTGCTCCGTAGCGGCACGAAACCACCGACAACGCGGCGGCAAGGGCCCTCAGTCTACGCAGATTCTCGGCCGTCGACTACGAGAATTCCCTTGGATCAGCGTGCTTGCCCGTGAGGAGGTTCACAGGGGGGCGTGAGCCGGGTACAATAAAACAGTCAGATTCAGGAGGAACACCGTGAGTGTCGATGGGAAAGGGGCATGGCTCCAAGACCTCGGTTACCGCTTCGGTTTTCGGAGAAACACCTGGGTCGAGTGCTTGGTGACGGGTCGAGGGGAAGGCTGGTGCGGGGCCGGGTGGACCGAGGCGGAAGCACTAGACGATGCCATCGAGAAAATGTTTCCGTCCTACGCGAGCCGTACCCTGCTCCAGGCCCGTTTCGGGATAGGGCAATCGATCGAAGTTCTCGAGGGGACCCCGGAATCGGAGGTCGCGATCGATGTTGCGGTAGAGCTTGCGGCGGATTCGCCTTCGACTTGCGAGGAGTCGGGTGCTTCGGCGGAGGAATCGAGCGGATCGGGAGAGATCGAAGATACGGAAGGCGTATTGGAGGCCGTCCCCGTCTCCGTACCTCCGCCGCGGCATCCAGCGGCGCTTACGCGCCGCGTTCTTCCCAACGAGGCACTAGAAGAACTCGCTGATCTCGAGCGAACGATTCTGACGACGAAAAACGAACTCGTCTTCGCTACGGCGGAGCGCCAGCGACTCGTGATGCTGTCCTGGATCGCGCAGGCTCGCAGCTTAGGAGAGGCGTTGCCCTCGATCGATAAAGTCGGCCGGATCGTCGGGCGTATCGCGACGACACTCGGCGGTTACTGCAAGTCTTGGTGGCCGGGTTCGGTGCGCGCTTTGCAGCAAGCTGCGACTCCGAGCGACGCTGCCGCCGAATTCGAGTGGGAACGACCTCATGAGTTCCTATCGTGGGCTGAAGTGGCGGAGCGGGCCGATCGAATCTTGAACGAAAGAATCGAGGAAGATGAAGAACGCGGCTACGACGAGTACGGCTGGGCGGACGAAAAAGCGTCCTATCCCCCGCCGCCGGATGTCGTTTCCTTGCAGACCGAGGTCCGTCACCAACTCGAGGCTCACGCCGGGCCGGTCGGAGAGCCCCCTTCACTCGATCGAGCCGCGGATCGTATGATCTCAGCCTATCGATCCTCCGGAATTCTGGCCCTGGCGAGGAAGACACGGTGGCTTAGAAGGTGGACGACTGAGCCGATGGAGTGGGGTGCGCTGATCGGTCGCCTACGCTGGCTCTCCTATCAGGGTGATCATCGCTTGCGCGCTCTCGGCAGCGTGCTTTCCCCCGAAAGAAGGGGGTTGCCCTGGGCGTACGTTCTCGGTGTCGATCCCAACAAGCGGGAGAAGCAACGGGCGAGACGGAAGTTGCTCGAAACCTTGTCCGTCGGTGACCCCGGAAAGGATCCCGGCTGGCCGGCATGGTTGGTCTCTGCGTTCGATCATTTCGAAACCCGGCGCATGGCTAGACTTCTCGGGCGACGCGCCGAAGAAATTCGTTCGATCGAGGAAGATGCCTTGCTCGGTGTCGTCGATCCCGATCAGCGGCGTCGCACGCGCAGTCGGCTGAAAAAGCTCAAGGAGGCGCTGGCTGATTTGCCGCTCGATGAGGAGTCGGCATCGTTCGAGCTGGAGGCGGAACTCTCCAAGGTGCAGGACATCACACAGGACGAAGAGCCGACCACCGATCCGCACGAGGCCCTGAGGGCCAAGGTGCTCAGCCACACCAAGGGCCGGCGCGCTCTTTTCGTCAGCAACCGCAACGATCCGGATCTCAAGAGCCGGTTAGTCGGCGAACTCGAATTTGAAGAACTCGAGTGGAGCGACGGTTCGGTTCGCAGGAGCGAGGCCCTTGCGGAGGCCATTCGGAAAAAGCGTTTCGATCTCGTCCTCTTAGCCACGGGATTTCAATCCCACAAGCTCGACAATCTGCTTTCACGGGCTTGTCGTTCGTCCGATATCCCTTTTCTTCGAGTCAATCGCGGCCGTCCGCTCGCGGTCTACCAAGCCATCGAGCGATCGCTGCCGTCAGCGGATCGTTGCGAGTGATTCCCGGTTGCGAGGAAAGCAAGGCGGCCGCGCAAGGCCGCGACCGTCATGGGATCTCCGCC
>JALUUK010000217.1 GCA_027021395.1 Acidobacteriota bacterium | reverse complement strand
GCATCTCTTGCTTCCGGCTTGGCTTCTGGCGCATCGCTTTCGGGAGCGGCTCTACCGCATCGTCGTCAACGCCGGAACGGGAGAGGTCAGCGGGGAACGTCCCTACAGCTGGGTCAAGATCGCGCTGGCGGCAAGTGCCGCCGCCGCCCTGCTCGCGACCGCGGTCTCGCTCTACACCCGCTTCGGCTAGCGTTTTCTCTTCGTCGGTCCTCGTGCCTTCCGAGGGAAAAATTGAGCTGCATCGTTCGGTTTTTCCGAGTACATTCCGCGCAGAGTGATGGGCGAACGGGTCGCGTATGGCACCTTGGAGGGGACAATCGATGCATCCGGCGGACTATCCGTGGCTTGCGTTCGAGAAGCTGCGCGTTCACATGAATCGGCGGCGAGGAATCGGCCGCCTGCGGGAACTCGGGCACTACTTCGATGCCAAGGCCCGCAACGACGGCTACCGCCCAGCCGACGACCCCGAACTCGAAGCGAAACTCGATCGAGCCAATGACGACCTCTTGGGCTTTCTCGATCCCGGCGAGGTCTCCGCGCCGTCCCCCCACGAAATCTCCAAAGTCGGATCGCTGATCTCCTTTCCCTCGCAATGCCCCATCGGCGATCCCCGGGTCGATCGCGTGACGGTGAAGGTCTACCCCGCCCCTCCCGACGCGCCGCGGGTCGGCGTGCTCTTTCACCCCTGGCTCTTTTTCGACGGATGGCGCAGTGCGGATTTCGTGCTCGGGCCGCTGCTGCGAAGATTCCGCGTGGCCGCCATGCTGGCACCGCATCATCACACGCGCACGCGCGAGGGCTTCACCTCCGGAGAGGGGTATTTCAATCCGAACCCCTATTCCATCTTTCTGGGGATGCGGCAGTGGATCTCCGATCACTTCGTCACGATGAAGTTGCTGATGCGCGACTTTTCCTTCGACAAGATCGTCATCTTCGGCTACAGCGTCGGTGGATTCAACACGCTCTTTTCCACGCTCTTCTCCTCGCCGATGCCCATGGTCACCTGCTGCGTGACCAATCATCTCGCGCGCGGTGTCGCGCGCGGCAGCGTCACCGATCAGTTGCGCAAGTTGCTGCCTCACACCGGCTACACCCAGGCGAGCTATGCTCGCGCAGTGCGCTCGCTTCATCTCGCGCGCTGGGCGAGTCGCATCGATGCATCGCGCTTGACCTGGATCGAAGCACGATCCGACACCCTCGAACCCAAATGGAGCCTGATCGAAGGGAGGGATTCCCTCGCTCCCGAAAGGATCGTGGAACTGCCGGGCGGACATGGCGGGCCGGCCTTTTGCCGCCGATCGATCGCTCGCGAAGTGACCCGGCGAGTGCAGCTCGAAATCTGACCCGAATCGGTCGACCGAATCGTTCCCCGCCACCTTCGAAGCGTGCCCGGGCAAGGCGATGACACGCTCGAAGCTCTCCGAAGCGCGTCACTGCGTACGTATCAGCAGACGAGAGGCTTTGGCACGTTGATTGCTGCCCACCAAAGTGGATGATGCAGGAAAACCTTGGTCGAGAACGTTCCGCTGCAGCCGGGCTCGCGACTTCGCCTCACGTTTCGGCCTTGCGCACGGCGACCGGCAGGCTGCCGGAGCCGAAGCGGCGGTCGGCGAGACCCGGTCGCCGGCGAAGGTTCCCGCGTGAAGGTTTCGCGAATGAAGCGATTCGAGCAAGCCATTGGAGACGACGTGCTGCCATGCCGATGAAGAGTGCAGATGAAGGCCGTGACGCATCTCCGTCTTCGAGCGGTGACGGGGGAGGCCTTCCGTGGCGGGTGGGCCTGCTCGTGCTCTTTGCGCTTGCAGGACTCGCCGCGCTCGTCTTTCTTCCGCTTAGGGCGTGGCTCTTGGCCGCGCTCGACGCTCTTGCGGCTTTGGGGATGTGGGCCCTTCCGGCCTACGGTTTGCTTTATGTTCTCGCGACCGTGCTCTTTCTGCCCGGTTCTCTGGTCACAATGGCGGGAGGTTTTCTCTTCGGGCCGCTGTGGGGCACTTTGGTCGTCTCGCTCGCGAGCACCGTCGGCGTGGCGTCGGCCTTCTTGCTCGGACGCACCGTCGCGCGTCCTTGGGTTCTTCGTCTGGCATCGAAACACCGTCGCTTTCCGGCTCTCGATCGAGCAGTGGCCGCTTCCGGGTTCAAGATCGTCCTGCTCACACGCCTTTCTCCGATCTTTCCCTTCAATCTTCTCAACTACGCTTTCGGCGTCACCAGCGTGCGCTTCCGCCACTACGTCTTGGCGTCTTGGCTCGGCATGCTGCCGGCCACGTTTTTCTTCGTGTCCTTGGGTTCGACGGCTCGCGACCTAGCTCAGATCGCCTCCGGTAAAGCCGGTGGCGGCAGCGGCAGCTTGCCCCTGCTGCTCATCGGCGCACTCGCGACCTTCTTGGTCACTCTCTTGCTGGCGCGCATCGCCGCCAAGGCACTACGAGGAGTCACAGATGAACGGTGATCGCGCGACGATTTCGCGGGACGACGTCTACGATCAGCGCTTGCGCGATCTGGTCTCTCCTAGGGAATGGGCCTACCCACGGCCGACGGGGCGTTATCACCTGCTCGTGATCGGTGGAGGCACCGCCGGCTTGGTCACTGCCGCCGCGGCGGCGGGGCTCGGCGCTCGCGTCGCGCTCGTCGAAAAACAGGCGCTCGGCGGTGACTGCCTCAACACGGGTTGCGTCCCCTCCAAAGCCCTCTTGCGCGCGGCGAAGGCCGCGCACGAGCTGCGATGCGCCTCGGCATTCGGCATCGTCACCAACGAGCCCATCGTCGATTTTCCGGCCGTGATGCAGCGCATGCGACGCGTGCGAAGCGAGATGGCTCGGCACGATTCGGCCGAGCGTTTTCGCGACCTCGGTGTCGATGTCTTTCCCGGCATGGCGCGTTTCATCAACTCATCGACCGTCGACGTCGATGGTCGCCGCCTGCGCTTTCGGCGGGCCTGCATCGCCACCGGTGCCAACGCCTCCGTGCCGCCCATTCCCGGTCTCGAGCAGGCCGGTTATCTGACCCATGCCACACTCTTCGACATCGAGCAGAGACCGCGCCGACTCGCGGTCATCGGAGGGGGGCCGATCGGCGTCGAGATG
>JALUUK010000216.1 GCA_027021395.1 Acidobacteriota bacterium | reverse complement strand
CGTAGACACCGCCACGCGCCATTTCATCGAGCGTTTTCGTGACGATATGCAGGGCATCTGCGGATCCCGTGCGGTGATAGATACGCAGGAGCATCATCAGATCGTAGGCGGGAGGAAACTTTGGTGCTCCTTTCGCACCGCCGTGCACGGGATCGAAGCGATCGCTCCACTGTCCGAGGTAGCGGTCGAACAGAGATTCATCGAGACGCCCTGCGAGCGCGGCATGCGGCTTGGTGATCGTTTCGGTCAAACGCCGGCCGGTGGCGAAGATCCTGTCGCGCTCGTCGTTCCAAAGGACCGTGATGCGGGCCAAGAGGTCGAGAAAGCGCGGTTTCTGAAAATAGGTACCGCCGAAGAAGGGCTTCCTGTCGGGCGTGAGGAAAACCGACATCGGCCACCCCCCGCTTCCGGTCATCGCTTGCACGGCCTCCATGTAGAGCGCGTCGACATCCGGGCGCTCTTCGCGATCGACCTTGATCGCTACGAAGTCGCGATTGAGCACCTCGGCGACGCTCTCGTCTTCGAAACTTTCGCGCTCCATGACGTGACACCAATGGCAGGTGGAGTAGCCGATCGACAGAAAGATCGGCACATCGCGTTCTTCGGCGGCCGCAAAGGCTTCCGGTCCCCAGGCGTACCAGTTGATGGGATTGTCTTTGTGCTGAAGCAAGTAGGGGCTCTTTTCAAAGCGCAGTCGGTTGTCGGGATTGGCCACGGCCTCTTCCTTCGGTGTGCTTTTCGCACCATCGTTCGGGCTATCGATCGAGGCGCATCGGCAGGCACCGCAGGCCAAGATCACGGATAAGAGCAGGGTTGAAATCGATCGTCTTTGAAAGGTCATTGCACGGCTTCTTGAAGAACTTTCCAGCATCGTCGGACGTGATCGAGTTTCGTCCGCGGATTTCCCACCTGCATGCGCAGAACATACTCGCCGCGAAGACGGGTGGATGAGAGGTAGATTCCCCCACTGCGGTTGACGTATTCGAGAATTTCGGCATTTTTTTCGTCGCTACCGTCGAAACGAAAGCATACGCAGGCGAGCGGAACGGGTGCGACACGGGTCCAGCACGGTGCGGCGTCGATCCACTCTGCGAAAGCGAGTGCGAGTCGCCTGTGCTCGCGCAATCTTGCGGCGAACCCTTCGCGGCCGAAATAGCGAATCATGATCCACAATTTCAGAGCGCGGAATCGCCGGCCGAGTTGCACGCCGTACTCATTGAAGTTGTGCGTATCGCCCGTGTCCGGAGTTTTCATATACTCGGCCACGAGGCTGAAGGCGTCGCGAAAGACCGCGGGGCGCCGAAAAAGCAAGAGCGAAGCGTCGAATGGCGCAAACATCCACTTGTGCGCGTTGACCACGATGGAGTCGGCGCGTTCCCAGCCGACGAGCCGGCTTCTCCACTCGGGCACGAGCCCGGCGGCTCCGCCGTACGCGGCGTCGACATGCAGCCAGAGCCCTTCTTGCTCGCAGACGGTGGCGATCGCATCGACCGGATCGAGGCTGGTGGTCGAAGTCGTGCCGAGCGTGGCCACCACCGCGATCGGCCGCCAACCGCGGCCGCGGTCTTCGCGGATGGCTCGTACCAGCGCGTCGGGCTTCATACGAAATGCCTCGTCGACCTCGATCTTGCGGACTCCTTCACGCCCGACGCCGATGACGATGGCCGCCTTTTCGATGGACGAATGACTTTCTGCGGAGGTGTAGATTCTCAGCCTTCCGGTTTCCGGGCGGCCGGCGATGCCGCGCTGCCGTGCGGCGAGATCCTCATCGGCATGCCGCGCGGCGACGAGAGAGTTGAGGGTCGAGATCGAAGCCGTATCCGTGAACATGCCGTCGAAGGCCTCGGGAAGTCCGAGCATCTGCCGCAGCCAAGAGACGACGGTTTCTTCCAACTCGGTCGACGAAGGTGCGTTCTGCCAGAACATCACGTTGGAGTTGAGGCCGCCGGCGAGCCACTCACCGAGGATGCCGGGACCGCAGGCGACACTGGAGAAGTACGCAAGAAAGCCCGGATGCTGCCAGTGCGTGATCTTCGGGACGATCATCTCTTGGTAGTCCGCCAAGATATCGTCGAGAGGCTCGCCCCTTTCGGGAGCGGTCGCGGGCAGCGCGGAGCGCACGGAGCCGGGTTCGATATCGGGTAGGACGGAGTAGGATTCGAGATTCTCTAGGTAGTCTGCGGTGATCTCGGCTACCCTGTGGGCCGCTTCGCGGAATTCCTCGGGCGGCATGTCCCCGAGTTCTTTGAAGGTATCGTCGATCATGACGGAGAGTATCCCTCGAAAGCGCGCTTTGTCACGAGCAAGCGAGCGTCGGGCGGGAAAAGATGAGGTGATGGAATGTCGATGCACGAGCCGGTGATCGATCTTCGCTCCGATACGGTCACATGTCCCGTACCGGAAATGCGCGCCGCAATGCAGACGGCCGATGTCGGCGATGACGTCTACGGAGAGGATCCGACGGTCAATAAGCTCGAGATGCTGGTCTCAGCGATATCGGGGAAGGAGGCCGCGCTCTTCGTTCCCTCGGGCAGCATGGCCAACATGATCGCGCACCTGGTCTATCCGGTGCGTGGCGACGAAGTCATCGTCGGCGAGCAAAGCCATTGCATCAAGCACGAAGCGGGAGCGGTTTCGCTGATCGCAGGCTGCTTCCATCAGGTCGTGGCGGGACGTCCTATCTTCGATGCCGACGCGCTGCGCGATAGAATCAATCCACCTGATTTCCACTCTCCCGCGACGAAGCTGGTATGGGTGGAGAACACCCACAACATGAGCGGCGGTCGCGTATTTCCCCTAGAAGATCTCATGCAGATTCGCAAGCTTTGCCGAGAATTCGACTTGCCGCTGCACATGGATGGAGCGCGCCTTTTCAACGCGGCGGTTGCCACCGGCTACTGCCTTTCCGATCTGGTCGACCCCGTGGACTCCTTTTCGATCTGTCTATCGAAGGGCCTCGGTGCTCCGGTCGGATCCGTGCTCGCCGGAAAGCGGACCTTCATCGAAAAAGCTCTGCGCTGGCGCAAGCGCCTCGGCGGCGGAATGCGGCAGGCGGGCATTCTGGCAGCGGCGGGAATCTATGCCTTG